>NZ_JANRHO010000004.1:0-230336 GCF_024733715.1 Thermophilibacter sp. ET337
CGCTCGCCCATGCATCTGGCAGCCCAGCTCTGCCATTTTTCCCAAAATTGGCAGCCCAGCTCTGCCAATTTCAGATACTGCTGAGTCGAGAAGGACGATGCGCCAGGGGCCATGCCCCCCGCCAATGCGCCGAGCGCCTACCTTTGCGACGGTTCGTCAGTAGAACTTGTGCTAATCCGTCAGTAGAAAGCGCGCTAATTCATCAGTGGAGTCTGTGTTAAACTATCAATAGAAACTGCGCAAATCAGTCAGTGCGACTTGGGAGGATGCGATGATCGACCGAGAAATGCACTCTAAGCTGCACGAACTTGCCGGAAAATATCCCATCCTCTCCGTCACCGGACCGCGCCAGGGGGGCAAGACCACGCTCGTGCGCAGCGCGTTTGCGGACTACGAGTACCTCTCCATGGAGGACCCGGACGTCCGCAGCGAGTTTGAGGACGACCCCCGGCTCTTCCTCTCCCGCCACGCCTCCCACATCATCTTCGACGAAGCACAGCGCACGCCCGAGCTCTTCTCGTACCTCCAGGGCATCGTCGACGAGACGCGCCAGCCCGGACAGTTCGTCATCACGGGATCACAGAACTTCCTGCTCATGAAGTCAATCGGTCAGTCGCTCGCCGGGAGGGTGGCCCTCTTCACGCTGCTCCCCCTCTCCCACCACGAGCTCTCGGAGGCCGGCCAGGAGCCGGAGGGCCTGTTCGACTGGCTGTACCAAGGCGGCTACCCCCGACTCGTCGCGGACGGAATCGACCCGCTCGACTTTTTCCCCGACTATGTGAGCACCTACCTTGAGCGCGACGTTCGGGCGGAGCTCGGCGTTCGCAACCTCTCCGCCTTCCAGACGTTTCTGAAGCTCTGCGCCCTCAGGGTAGGTCAGCTCCTCAACGTCTCCTCGCTTGCGTCAGATTGCGGCATCTCGCCCAACACGGCAAAGGAGTGGCTGTCAATCCTGGAGGCAAGCCATCTGGTGTTCCTCCTGCGCCCGCACTGTGCCAGCCCAACCAAGAGACTTGTAAAGTCCCCGAAGCTGTACTTCTGTGACACGGGCCTCGCCGCCCACCTCATGGGCATCTCCAGCAGCGAGGAGCTGTCCGGAAGCCCCCTCAAGGGACCCCTCTTCGAGTGCGCCGTTATCTCCGAGCTCAAGAAGCGCGGCTACGCGCGCAAGCGAGACCCCCAGCTCACCTTCTGGCGCGACGGCCGCAAACGAGAGATCGACGTCCTCGTGGAGAGGGGCGCACGCGTCGTGCGAGCCGTGGAGTGCAAGTCCTCCACCACGTACCAGTCGCGCTACTTCGACGTCCTCAACAAGATTGCTCAGGACGAGTTCTCCCTGGACGTCCGGCAGCAGGCCGTCGTGTACGGTGGGGAGGCCGAGGCGCGCACGCCCCGGGGCGACATGGTGCCCTACACCCGCATCGGGACGCTCCTCGGACTTGACGGCTGACTCGATCGCGTGGCAGAGCGCCCGGCGAGAAGAACAATGGAGGCAGCAAAACCTCCGAGCCTAGAGTCCAAGAAAGCCTCGCTCGAAACCTCCGGGGAAGCTGTACATGAGGTCCTTGTCGCCAAATCGGGCCTTGATCATACCGCCGCCGATGCTCACGATCCGGCCCTCTCCATACGCCTTGTGGCGCACGGCGTCGCCAACCGCAAGCATCGCCAGCTCCTGAGGCGTCGCCTTCCGAAAGCTCGGACGAAGCGCGGTCGCCTCAGAGGTCGAGGGTGATTCCGCCGCGGTCCGCACGTCCTGCGCGGGACGGGCCGTCTCGCGCGGCATCGAAACCTCGGCCACGCCTGTGCGACGTTGCACCGGCCCCCTATCCGGCTGGCGCGCGCCGTCAATCCCAGCAGCATCCATCACGCGCCCGGTTCGCCTGCTCACGGTGCCATCCGAGCCCAGCCGTGTGTCGCGCAGCTTCATGACCTCGTAGTCCTCGCGCGAGAGCGCCGTGTCGAAGAGGCCCACGCTCGAGTCGTACGCGTGCCGCTCGATGCCCGTGTACGACAGGCTCGCGTCCTCGTAGCGACGGAACTTGTACACTGCATCGTTCATGAGCGCGTCGTTGAAGACGCCGAGGGAGACCAGCAGCTCAAAGTCGCGCACGTCGAGACCCGTAACCCGCTTGAAGAGCCCGGGCTCGAGCTGCGTGATGACGTCCTTCAGGCACTGCTCGCGATAGTCGGTGAGGTACATGAACACCGGAATGCGCGTCGCGAACTTGATGAGTTTCTCCTGAATCTGCTTGCGCTTGCTCTTGAATTCCTTCTCCTCGGCGGAGAGCTCCCTCTTCTCCTTCGCGGTTAGGCTGTCCTTCTCCTTCTTGGCCTTCTTCACCGCCTCGGACTTGTTGATGATGGTCTCGATGTCGCCCTGCACGTTGAGGTTGCGGAACCCCTCGATCTTCTCGATGGCGGCAATCGCCTCCGGACTCGCGAGGAGGCGACGCAGCGTGTCGTTGTCCACGTTGACCAGAAGCGTGCTCTCCCAGCGGCGGGCGAGCAGCGTGGCGGAGGTGCCCGCCATGGCGATGTCGAGGATCTCCGCGGCGTCCACCTCGCGCATGGCGCTGCCGTCGTAGGCAAGCACCGGCAGGAACTTGATGAACGTCCCCACCTTGCGCTCCGGGCTCGTCTCGCTCACCGAGAGCCGGCAGCTGTAGTCCGAGACCATGGCGAGCGCCCGGTCGAGCGCGAAGTCGAAGACGTAGCACTCCTGCTTGAGGATCTCCGTCCCGCCGTCCTCCCTCCGCGTGGTCCAGGGGCTCTGCACGCGGAAGGCCGTCTGGAAGTAGGTCTCGGGACTCTTGAGGTTGCGCAGCATGAGCACGCCGCTCCACGGCTTGATGGTCACGCCCGTGGTGAGCTTGCCGCACGAGAGGGTGATGGTCTTGGTGCGAAGCGGGTCCCCCATGGCGTCGCGCACCGGACGCACCGCATCCACGCCCATGCCCGCGGCGCTCCCCGCCGCCACGATGACCTTGTAGTCGTGGAAGAAGGTGTTCTGCCGCTGCGCCAGCAGGTTTGCCATGGCCTCGCACGAGGCGACGCTGGGAAGGAACCACAGCGTGTGGGTCAGCGTGGAGAGCAGGTTGACGTCGGAGTACGGCATGGGCGGCCTCTTGGCCCCGAGCTTGAGGTCGTCCACGGCCGTCTCCGCGGACGAGCCTCGGATGAGGTCGAGCCACTTCTGCACGTACTCCTCGTGAACGAAGCGCGCCGATGCGCCGCGCCCCTCGGCCGAGAAGAACACGTTGAGGTCGAACTCGTCGAACTCGCCCTGACGCGCGATGCGCGTGATCGAGTCGGGCACGCGGTAGGTCATGAGCACCATGCGCGGCAGCGTCGCATAGGGGTTGTCCGACCCCTCCCAGCGCAGCTTGGCCTCCTGCTCGTCCGAGTAGGTCCAGTTGAAGACCTGGTCCTCGATGAACTCCCCCGTGGTGAGCGCCCGGAACGGCGTTCCCGAGAGGTAGAGGTAGAAGCGGGACTGAATGGGCAGCCAGGTCTCGTCGAGGGAGTTGCCGCTGATCTCAGACGCCGTGTCGTCAACGTCGTCGAAGCGGTCGTCGTCCTGCCGGGCGAAGAGCTTCTGCGCGGTGTCGCGCCAGGCTCCGAAGTGGTACTCGTCGAAGACCACGAGGTCCCAGTCCTCGAGGTGGACCCACTCGTGGCTCGCCTTGATGCCCCCGGTCTCCCGGTTCACCCCCAGGTAGTCCTGGAACGAGCCAAAGCACACGATGGGCCGCGCAGGGTCGCACTCCTCGTAGCTGTGCGCGTTGCGCGAGACGAACTGCCACCCGTCAAAGTCGACGTGACACTCGAGGTCGGTCTGCCACGCGTCCTCGACCGCGGGCTTGAAGGTCAGCACGAGCACGCGACGCATGTCCATCCGCTTGGCGAGCTCGTAGGTGGCAAAGGTCTTGCCAAAGCGCATCTTGGCATTCCAGAGGAACTTGGGCGCGTCGTGGCTTCCCGGAAGCTCGCAGCGTCCGAAGTACGCCATGGTCTTCTCGACGGCGTGGCGCTGCTCGGGGCGCATCCCGAAGTCCTCGGTGCGACGATTCTCGTAGTCGCGGCGGTCGCGGACCTCGAGCCAGGCGTTGCGCACGTCATCGACCGAGCAGCGGAACCACTCTCCTCCAACGTTCTGGATGCCGTTGGCCCTCAGCCTCCGATGGAGGTCGTGATCCGAGAAGGACGTGCCGTCGGAGCGCATTGCGGACTCCGAGAACACGATCTCGTACGGCTTTCCCTCCCCCGGCTGAATCACCGGGAACTGCTGGGCCACGCGCCTCTCGACGTCGTGCTGTGTGAAGCCAACCTTGAGCAGGCCCGCATGCTCGACATAGATGTCACGATAGGCGTAGACCTGCGGGTGGACGTCGGGACGCTGGGGGAAGAAGGTGGAGTCAGTCATTGCTGGGCTCCATCGAATGGCTTTATCAATCCCTCGATAAATTCAATCTCGCTCTCCTCGAGGCCGTATCTTGCATACAACTCTCCGTCAGTCCACGCATGCGAGAAATCCAGTCTAGGAACGAAGCAGAACGTTTGACGACTTATATGAATAGATGAGACCGCTTGAAGAATCAAGAATCTAATGAACTTTGTTTTCAAATAGACAAGGAGGTTATTGCATTGATCTTCATCCTTCATTGGCCCCACCGCAAGATACGAATGTGTGCAAACGTCCGTTGGCTGGAGCACACACATAGATTTGGTTAGTACCCTGAACTTTCCATTTTTATCAGGTTCACAGGCATGTTCAGCTCCGGTTTGACTAATTGCTATTTTATATGAGTTAAATATATCAATTTTGCTTTTTACTTTATTTATAGATATATAGCTAAACCCATCACTCGAGAGAAGTCGAATGTCTGAACTGGAAGAAGGGACTGCCGTACCCCGAACGCTGGTAGGAATGCCGAAGGGGCTAATCGCGCTAACAGTCTCAGAAAGAGAGGGATCCTGGTGAGAGATCACCTTGCGCAAGATTGGCACAGCTTGATTGTATCTAACGAGAACTGGAAACTCGTTGAGCGGGCGTATCATATCATTCGAATCACCGTTTGACACATTAGTGAACAAGCAATCATTCTCGCGTTCTCTATCACGGAGGAAATAGCAGACGCCTCCACTAATGCTGTTTTGGGGAAAGCATTCTTTTGCATTTGCAAAGTCTACAATTCTGACAATATGTCTATCATTCATCATAGAATTGCGGAACGTGTCCAGCCCCATACCACCTGCAAACCATCTGGACTGAATAATCATCGTTAAATACTTTGGATTTAATTTTTTTGCTTGTTCAACAAATAAATGATATATAGGCTTTGCTTGCCTCTTAGAACCTCCAGTGTCAAGCTGGTACGGCGGATTGCCGACAATCACGTCGAACTTCATGCCAAAGATCTCCTCGGGGCTGCTGGTGTGGATGAACTCGTAGGCGTGCGACTCGAGGCCCTCGTCGCGGTCGTACTGCTCCTTCGAGGCGCCGCAGTAGACGCACTTCCCGTTCCGCCACGTGTGCCGGATGTTGCGGTAGCGGATGTTCCCCTCGTTTCCGTCGAACTCGCTCACGGAGAATCTGCCGTTGGGGAACTTCGAGCAGTAGAGGCTCCGGCGCGAGAGCAGGGCCGTCATCTCGGTAATGGCGATGCCGTAGAGCTGCTCGTGCATTACGTGGTCCACGCGCTCCTGCAAGTCCGGGTAGACGTCCTCGAGTCCCCTGATGAAGCGCTTGGCGGCCTCCCGCAGAAAGACGCCGGACTTGCAGAACGGATCCAAGATCTTGACGGAAGGGTCGCGCCAGAGATCGTCGGGCAGCAGGTCGAGAACCTGGTTCGCCAGCTCCGGAGGGGTGAGGACCTCGTCGTTTGAGAGGTTGGCCAGACACGTGAGGACGTCAGGGTTGTAGGTGCGCTCGAGGAGGCTAGCCATTTCGACCCACCTCTCGATAGTCCACAGGTGGGTACTCGCATACGGCAGAGGGGAGGTATGCCTGGGTCTCCTCGTCGAACTCCCAGCTGATCACGTTGTTCTTCTCGCCAAAGAGCGAGAGGGTCTCCCCCTTGTCGACGTTGCCCTCGAGCAGCTCGCTCAGGAGGAAGTCGCGACGCTTCACGAGGTCTCCGGTCACCATCGACCACTCGGCGAAGCGGATGGGCTCGCCGTCCGCGTCCTTGAGGGTGAGGGCATCGCCGCACAGGATGTTCTTCCCGAGCACGTAGCGCACCGCGTCGAGAAACGCCTGCTCCACGGCGCCCCTGATTGCCGAGCGCGCGTCCTTCTCCACGATGGCAAAGAGCCGGTCGCGACACTCCTCGACGTTGTCCTCGAGGATGTCGACGCCGTAGACGCTGCTCACGGCCACGAAGGCGTAACGCTGGTACTCGGCCGGACTCCTGCGGTAGCGAGAGGAGACCACGACGAGCTTGCGGCGCAGAACCTCCGCGATGAAGTTGCCGTTGCCGCACGCAGGCTCCAGAAAGCGCGACTCGATACGCTCCGTCTCGGCCTTCACCAGGTCAAGCATGGCATTGACCTCACGCTCGGCCGTGAACACCTCGCCGTGATCGACCACGCGCTGTCGCGATTTGACCTGACCAGACACGTTCTCAACTCCAACTGTTGGTTATATTCAACAGTTGAGCTATAGCAGAAATCGGGGCTGTGGTCTATGTTCAACAGGTAGCTTGTCGACGCTCGGTAGCCTTTTAAGCATGGATACCAGCGCACCCTGCAAATTTGTCCGAACGAAGGTCGGCGAGCGAATTGGCGAGCTCTGCAAGGAGAAGCGGCTCAGCCAGTCCAAGCTCTCTGCGATGATCTCTATGGATCGCTCCCACCTTAACCAGCTCATCGGCGGGAAGAGCAACGTGACGCTCGACGTGCTCGTCAAAATAGCTGACGGGCTCGACGTTCCCCTGACCGATCTCTTCTTCGGGCTCGGAGACGTGCCGCCCCATCAGCTCGTGGAGTACGACGGTACGGAGGGCGCGGGGGCCACCCAGGCCCGGGAGCGGTCGTAGCCCAGGCCGCCGCCCTCCCCCGGGCGCGCCGACGTGCTACTCTTGCGTGCGGCCGACGACGCCGGATGCAGCGCGCGTGCGCGGCCTCGAGCGAAGGAGCGTTCATGCCCGCATACAAGACCGTGGTGTTCGACCTCGACGGAACCCTGCTGAACACGCTCGAGGACCTCACCATCTCAACCAACGCGGCGCTCGCCGCGCACGGGATGCCCGCGCACCCCATCGAAGACGTGCGCCGCTTCGTGGGCAACGGGATCGCCCTGCTCATCCACCGCGCCGTGCCCGCCGGCACCCCGGCAGACGTCGAGGCCGCGGTGCTCGAGGACTTCAAGCGCCACTACGGCGCGCACTGCGAGGACCACACCGGCCCCTACCGCGGCGTGCCCGAGATGCTGGCCCGCCTGCGCTCGGCCGGCGTCGCGCTCGCGGTGGTCTCCAACAAGGCCGACTTTGCCGTCCAGGAGCTCGTGGCCCGGCAGTTCCCGGGAACCTTCGACGCGGTCCTGGGAGAGAACGAGGCCGCGGGCATATCAAAAAAGCCCGCGCCCGCCATGGTCGATGCGGCCCTCGCGCGCATGGGGCGGGGGCGCGACGACATGGTCTACGTGGGCGACTCCGAGGTCGACGTCCAGACGGCGGCAAACGCGGGATGCCCGTGCCTCTCGTGCACCTGGGGCTTTCGCACGCGCAAGGAGCTCGTCGAAGCCGGCGCCACACAGTTCGTGGACACGCCGGAGGAGCTCGTCGAGGCCCTTCTCGGCACCTCTCGCTAGCGCGCTGTCGACGGCACCGTCCGCGCCGCGCGCCCGGACGCCCGCCGAGGCCCGAGGCTACGCTCGCCTAACAATTTGAGAACAGACGCATAACCCGGCCGCCCACGGGTTACACTCTAGCTAACGTCCGTTTGGCCTCCGTAGAAAGGAACCGCCATGGGAAAGAAGGCAGCCGAGGCTCTCGACATCAACTACGAGGGACTGGTCGAGTACCTGCACTGTAATCACTCTGTCTATATGAAGATCGGCTCGACCGTCTATTACCTCACCGACTGCAACTACGAGTCTTGGCGCGCCCAGGACACGAGCCGTCGCAACGAGAAGAACCACTTCGTCGACTGCTCCGAGCTCGTCCCCACCGTCGACGAGTTCCTCGCCCTTCCCTTCGTCAACGGCAAGACCATTCAGGAGGTCTTCGATCACGCCACGTTCTACGCCTCGCTCTCCGGCGAGAAGGACGCATAGGTCGCAATCGCCACCAAGCAGACGCAGCGGGGCCGGCTCCACGTGAGTCGGCCCCGTTTTTCATGCGCGCCGAGAAGAACGTGCGGGTTACGGACGGTTTTTGGGCTCGAACCGTCCGCAACCCGCACCTATCCCGAACGCGTGCGGGTTGCGGACGAAATCTGAGTCGGAACCGTCCGCAACCCGCACCAAGTGACCGATCTACTCTGCCAGGGCGGCGCGACCGTAGGCGTCGGCCGCGAGCATGGCGGCGGCGATCTTCTCGGGCGTGACCTCGAAGGGCATGTTGCCGAGGGTGTCGGTGGGCGCGCAGGCGAGCTTGGCGACCTCGAGCACGCGCTCGTAGCTCGCGTCCTCGACGCCGAGCTGCGCGAAGGTCACCGGCAGGCCCACCTCGACGCAGAAGTCGAGCACCTCGTAGAGCTCGTCGGCGTTCTCGAGCACGAGCTGGGTGAGCGTTCCAAAGGCGACCTTCTCGCCGTGATAGTAGGCGTGGGTCTCGGGAAGGGCGGTCATGCCGTTGTGGATGGCGTGCGCGCCGGCGAGGCCCGCGGACTCAAAGCCCAGGCCGGAGAGCAGGGTGTTTGCCTCGATGATCTTCTCGACCGACTCGGTGCAGGCGCCGGCCTCCAGCGCGAGCTTGGCCTTGAGGCCATCGGCCATGAGCGTGTCGTAGCACAGGCGCGCGAGCGTCATCGCGGCCTCGGTGACGTGGCCGCCGGCGCAGGTGGTGGCGTCGGAGCGCGTGCAGGCGCGGGCCTCGAAGTAGGTGGCCAGCGCGTCGCCCATGCCGGAGACCGTCAGGCGCACCGGGCTCTTGGAGATGACGTCGGTGTCCATGAGCACGAGGTTGGGGTTGCTCTTGAAGAACTGGTACTCCTTGAACTGGCCCTCGTCGGTGTAGATGACGGAGAGCGCCGAGCACGGGGCGTCGGTCGCGGCGATGGTGGGCACGATCACCACGGGCGCGTTCACCGCGGCGGCCACGGCCTTGGCGGTGTCGAAGATCTTGCCGCCGCCCACGCCCACGACGACGTCGGTGCCGGCCGCGCGGTAGACCTCCACGAGGCGGTCGATCTCGGCCTGGGAGCACTCGCCGTTGAAGTTGTCATAGGTGCAGGCCACGCCGGCCTGCTCGAGGCTCGCGGAGATGACGTTCCCGGAACGGCGCAGGCCGCCCTCGGAGATGACCACGAGTGCGTGGGCGCCGTAGGCCTTGACGTACTCGCCGAGGCGGGCGAGCTCGCCGGGGCCCTGGACGTACTTGCTGGGACTGATGAAGACGCGTGCCATGCTGCTTCCCTTCTCCGTCTGACCTTCTCCGTCTGACCTTCTCTGCCTGATCGTTCTTCTCAGCAGAAAGGCTCCGCACGCCCTTACGTACGGAGCCTTGGCTACTTTCTATCGTAACACTTCTACTTCTTGACCACGAGCAGGGGGTCGCCGATCTTGACGAGCGGGCGGCCGCCGAGCAGGGTGCCGGAGTCGCCGACGTGCTCGACCTTGGAGAACGCGTCCGGGTTGGAGATCGTGCAGGTGACGACGTCGTCGTAGCCCGCGAGCTTGATGGAGGCGTTGTCGAAGGTCAGAAGCGGCTGGCCGGCGCGGACCGCGTCGCCCATCTTGACGAGGCTGTTGAAGCCCTTGCCCTTCATGTTGACGGTGCCGATGCCCACGTGGACGAGGACCTCCATGCCCTCGTCGGTGGCGATCACGATAGAGTGGCTGGTCGTCGTGACGGCGCCCACACGGCCGGAGACCGGCGAGTAGATGATGCCGGTGTCGGTGGTTGGGACGATGCCGTAGCCGTCGCCGAGAAGACCCACCGGCAGGACCTCGTCCTTGACCTCCTGCAGGGTCACCAGCACGCCGGAGATCGGGGCATAGACCGCGTCTGAGCGCGTGGCAAACGAGGCCTCGGGCGGGTTGGCCTTGCCCTCGGCAGAGACGAACTTGCTCTTGAACTTGTCGAGAAGACCCATCTTTAAGCTTCCTTCCTTCCTTATGCCTTGCGAGCCACGAGCAGCGGGTCGCCGAGCTTGACGAGCGGGCGGCCGCCGAGCAGGGTGCCGGAGTCGCCGACGTGCTCGATGTTGCTAAACGCGTCCGGGTTGGAGATGACGCAGGCGACGACCTCCTCGTAGCCGGCGAGCTTGATGGCCTCGACGTCGAAGGTCATGAGCGGCTGGCCGGCGCGGACCTCGTCGTTGGCCTCGACGAGGCGCGTGAAGCCCTTGCCATCCATCTTCACCGTGTCGATGCCGATGTGGATGAGGACCTCGATGCCGTCGTCCGTGCGCAGGCCGATGGCGTGGTTGGTGACGGTGACAACGCTCACGCGGCCGGAGACCGGCGCGTAGAGCACGCCCGAGCCGGTGGGCAGGATGGCGTAGCCGTCGCCGAGCAGGCCAGCGGAGATGACCTGGTCGTTGACCTCCTGCAGGCTGAGGAGCACGCCCGAGACGGGGGCATACACCGTGTCAGGGCGGGTGGCGAAGGTCGCCTCGGGGTGCGTCACCTTGCCGTCGGACGAGACGAACGCGCTCTTGATCTTCTCAAACAGTCCCATGGACACCTCCTGGTCGCGTGCATGAGCTTCAGAACCCTCGTACCCATCTATAGTACCCGTGTGACCAACGAGGCTCACTCCCTGCTTGAGGCCATTCGGCCAACGGGCCTGTCAATTGGGGACGTGTTTTTTCGTGCAGACAAAAAGGGACAGGTTCGGGGCGGCTGGAATGCCGGCGCCCCGAACCTGTCCCTTTTTGTCTGCACGAAAAAACACGTCCCCAATTGACCTACGTGCGGGCGAGGATGCTTCGGGACGTGAGGTAGGTCACGAGGAAGTAGCCGCCGTAGAGCGCCACGACAAAGGCCACGGTCCCCACGAGCGCCGTGCCGATCTGGTAGCCCGTGAGCAGCGCCACGATGTCGTTCACCACGGAGAGCGCCACCGCCGCGTGCGCCACGGCCACCACCAGCGGGAAGAGGAAGTACACCCCCACCTGGGCGAGAAGCGCGTGGTCGATCATGCGCTTCTCGGCGCCGAGCTCGGCGAGCACGCGGTAGCGGCCCACGTTGTCCGCCGCCTCGGAGAGCTGCTGGAGGGCGAGCGCCGTCGCGCAGCACACGAGCAGGATCACGCCGATGTAGATCGCCAGATAGGTGACCACGACGGTGGTGCCGGACGCCTGGTCGAGCAGGTTCTGGGCGGTCGTGCGCATCCAGACCGGCCAGGCGTCGAGCGTGGAACCCTGGTTCATGATGTCGCCATAGGCCTCGTCGATCGCGGCGACGGCGGCGGGCTCCACCTCGGCGCGCTCGCCCGCGTACATGAGGTTCACCACGGTCGAGGTGGGGCCGACGCCCTCCGGGACCAAGTCGTCGGGGACGATGAGCGCGCCCGACACCGTTCCGCCTGCGCTCGTGTCCGAGAAGGGCAGGTACGCGAGCGGCTCGTCGGCAAAGCGCAGCGTCCGGCCCCGGACCTCGACCTCGGGGTTCTGCGCGATCACGGCCTCCCAGAGCTCGTCGAGGGACGACATGTCGTTCCAGAGCAGGCACTCATCGCCCGCGAGCTCAACGCTCTTCTCGCCCGCCATCCGGGCCAGGGCGTTGTACTGCGAGACCGGTACGATGACGAGGCGCTGGTCGGTGTTGCCCTGCATCATGGTCTGCATGGTCGCGTTGCCGGTGAAGTCGGTGTTGGCAAAGAGCTCCTCCACCGTGGTGTCCACGAGCACGTTGCCCTCGGCGTCGTAGGTGTACTGGTTGACCTGGACGGCGTCGCGAAAGAGCTCGTCGTAGTTGGGGATGTCGGCGCGCAGGCGGGCGATGGCGTCGTAGCCGTCCTCCGCGGCCGGGCCCTCCTCGGGGTCGGCGGAGACGAGCGCCGAGGCCATGCCCATCGGGTAGCTCACGAGCGACATGTCATAGCGCGTGCCCACGCTCAGGCTCTCGTTCATGCCCGTCGCCACCGAGAAACCCGTGCACACGCCGCAGATGGCCAGGAAGAGCATCGCGCACACCATCGAGATGGAGAGCCACGCGGTGTTGATGCGGCTGTTGAGCTGGCGCATCACGAACATGTTGAGGCCCTTGAGGTAGGCCCGCGGGCTCGCCTGGAGCGCGCGCAGGGCAAAGCCGGAGATCGAGAAGAAGAAGAGCAGCGTGCCAGCAGTGACCAGGCCCGTGGCGATGGCGAAGTACGGGCCCTCCTCCATCATGCCGTGCTCGAGCAGGACCTTGTAGGCCACACCGATCAGCACGAGCGACACGAGGAAGAGCACCACGGAGAGCGGCAGGCTGCGCAGGCGGACCTTCTCGCTCACCTTGTCGGCGTTGATGAGGTCGATGAGCTTGTAGCGGCTGACCGTGGTCACGTTGAAGACGAGCGTGACGAGGAAGATGCCCGCGAAGCACGCCACGGTGGAGAGCGCCGCCGCGGGCGAGAACGCGAAGACGAAGCCCTTGATCGTGGCCTCGAAGAGACCTGCCGTGACGTACATCATGACCTGCGAGAGCGCCAGTCCCAGCAAGAGGCCCACCGCGAGCGCGACCACGCCCACCGCGAGCGTCTCGATGACCACGATCCAGGACACGTGGGCGATGTCCATGCCCAGCGTGAGGTAGATGCCAAACTCGCGCTTGCGCCGCCGGATGAGGAAGCGGTTGGCGTAGACGACGAGAAAGCCCAGGATGATGACGACGAACACGGAGAGGCCGGAGAGGATGTCCGCGAGGGCCTGCACCATGCGGCGTTGGTCCTCGACCATCTGGATGACGGCGGCCTGGTCGGTGATGGAACCGAAGGCGTAGAACACGCAGACTCCAAAGGCGAGCGTGAGGAAGAAGACCGCGAAGTCGCGGAAGGACTTGCGGACGTTTCCGAGCGCAATCTTAGCGTACATCTGCGCCCTCCCCTCCCAGGAAGGACACGACGTCCATGATCTCGTTGAAGAAGGCCTTGCGCGTCTTGTCGCCGCGGACGATCTCGTTCCAGACACGGCCGTCCTTGAGGAAGAGGGCGCGGCGCGCGTAGCTTGCCGCGAAGGAGTCGTGCGTGACCATGATGATCGTGGCGCCGTCGGCGTTGAGCGCCTCGAAGCTCTCGAGCAGGCGACGTGAGTTCTTGGAGTCGAGCGCTCCGGTGGGCTCGTCGGCAAGCACCAGCGACGGGTTGGTCACGATGGCGCGGGCCGCGGCAACGCGCTGCTTCTGGCCGCCGGACATCTCGTGCGGGAACTTGTCGAGCACGTCCGCGACGCCCAGACGGGCGGCGACCTTCTCCACGCGGCCGGGCACGTCGCGGGCGGTCGCGTGGTTGATCGTGAGCGCCAGCGCGATGTTCTCGCGCGCGGTCAGGGTGTCGAGCAAATTGGAGTCCTGGAAGACGAAGCCCAGGCGCTCGCGGCGGAACTTCGAGAGCTGGCCCGGGCGCAGCGCAGTGATGTCCTGGCCGTCCACGTAGATGTGGCCCGAGGTGGGTCGGTCGATCGTGGAGACGCAGTTGAGCAGCGTGGTCTTGCCCGAGCCGGACGGGCCCATGATGGCGAGGTACTCGCCGGCCGCGACGTCGAAGGACACGCCGTCGAGGGCGCGCGTGACGTTGGAGCGGCTGCCATAGAGCTTCTCGACGTTTTGGCAGGACAGGGCGGGCGTTACGGAGCTCGCCGCAGCGTCGGGGCCGACGGGACGAATGTGAGCGGGTGCCATGGGGCTCCTCTCGTCTGGGATCTGGTACACGACCATACTCGCCCGGCAGGCGCGCTGGCGCCATCGAACGCGCTTATCGAGACCTTACGCTTTCGCAAGGTTGGCACGAGGGAGAGGAGGAGGCGGCTCAGCATGGCCCGCCCTCTGCAAAATCGGCCTTCAGTCCATAATCGGGCCGCGCGAAAAACAAAACCCGCCTTCGATCCATGACTATTTCGGGCATTTTCGCCACCGGAGCAAGGCCGGCTCTCAGCCAACTGGGAAAACGTCGGACGCCGCCGCAAGGACGGGCTCATCGAGGCCATTTTTCCATGGATCGAAGGGCGATTTTGTTCGCGGCGGCAGGGAAAAATGGATTGAAGGGCGAAAGTGCAGGCCGCCCTCCCCGAGGCGTCGGTCGCTTCGGGCGTCACGCTCGCTCGGCCATGTCAGGAAATCCCAGGTAGACCGTGGTTCCCTTGCCCTCAACGGACTCGAGCCACGTCCTGACGCCCATCTTCTCGCAGAGCTCGCGCACGAGGTAGAGCCCCATGCCGGTCGAGCGGGCGAAGCGCCGTCCGTTCTCACCGGTGAAGCCCTTGTCAAAGACGCGCCCCACGTCCGCCGCCGGTATCCCCACCCCGTCGTCTTCCAGGGCGAGCACGGTCTCCCATGCGTCGAGGCCGGTCTCGCGGCGCTCGGCGAAGATGCGGACGCGCCCCCTCCCGTCGCCCTCGCCCCGGTACTTGGCGCTGTTCACGAGCGCCTGGCCAATGACGAAGGCGAGCCATTTGGGGTCGGCGTGCACCGTGAACGAGAGCTCCCCGAGCTCGGGCGCCACCCGCGCCCCGATGAGCGCGCGCGCCTTGTGGCGCAACGCGTCGCGGACGACCTCGCCGAGGTCGACCTCGCGGATCTGGAAGTCACGCTCGAGCGAGGTGCCGCGCGAGTAGTAGAGCGCCTGCTCGACGTAGCCCTCTATGGCGTCGACCTCGGCGTCGATGGAGTCCACGACCGGCGAGGGGTTGTTCTTGGCGATCAGGCGCGCGGCGGCGATGGGCGTCTTGATCTCGTGCACCCAGGTCTCGACGTACTCGCGGTACTCGCGAGAGCGCCGGCGCGCCGCGGCGATGCGGTCGCGCATGGCCTTGGACTCGCGGTCGAGCGCGTCGTAGAAGAGCTCCCCCTCGAGAAAGCCCGGACGACCCACGAGCTCGGTGGTGAGATACGTCTCGTCGAGGGAGTCCAGCATGTCAGAGATTCGCTGGTAGAACGCGCGTCGGTGGAGCCAGTCGAGCAGCAGCGCGACCGCGGCGGCGAGCACGAGCACCCCGCACACAAACCCCGTCGCCGCGAGGTCGAGCCCATAGACCGTCATGACCAGCGCGCAGAACGCGAGCGCGACCGCGCCCACGACGAGCGGCACCAGGCGGTCTGCGATGTAGGCACCAAAGCTCATGCGTCCTCCCCAGCGCGTCGCCAACTGTCACCGACGCTACTCCACCAGATATCCCATGCCGCGCTTGGTGAGCACGTAGTCCTCCACCCCGATCTTGGCGAGCGTGGAGCGCAGGTGGGAGACGTTCACGGTGAGCGTGTTGTCGTCCACGAACTCGTCGGACGCCCAGAGCTCCTCCTGAATGCGCTGTCGGCTCACCACCGCGCCGGCGTTGCGCATGAGCAGTGCGAGGATGCGCAGCTCGTTTTTGGTGAGCTCGGCCGTGCGGCCCTGAGAGCTCACGCGGCAGCGCGCGGTGTCCAGCACCACGCCGCCGTGGGAGATCTCCGCCGCCGCGGCGCCCTCGCCGTAGCTGCGCTTGAGGACCGTCGCCACGTGGGCGAGCAGGACCTGGTCGTTGTAGGGCTTGGGCACGAAGTCGTCCGCGCCGAGCGAGAGCGTGAGCAGCTCGTCCATGTCGTTGTCGCGGGAGGTCACCACGATGATGGGCACATCGGAGCGACGGCGCACCTCGCGGCAGACGAACTGGCCGTCCACCCCGGGCAGGTTGAGGTCAAGCAGCACCAAATCGGGAGCCGCGGCGAGGACCTGGCCCGCCGTGTCGTCGAAGCCCGTGAGCGCCACGGCCTCGTAGCCGTTGCGCTCGAGCAGCACGCAGAGCTCGTCGCGCAGGCGCGCGTCGTCCTCCACCACCAAAAGCCGTCGCATGGGCACCTCCCGTTCCGCGGTTGCAGGCAAGGGTAGCACACGGCCGGGGCGCCGCGTCCCGCGCCCCCTCGCCGGACGCAGGCCGCGCCGCACACGTCACACGCCTGTTACCGCTTGCGGCCCGCCCGTTCTTCTGGCCCGCCGCCGGACTATGATGAACAGACTGTGTGACAAACGAAAGGCCCGAGATGACCATCGTCGACATGCTGCGCGCCAACGCCGAGAAGTACCCGAGCGAGGTCGCCCTCGTGGAGGTCAACCCCGAGCGGCGCGAGAACCGCCACATCACCTGGCGCGACTACGACCTGGTGGAGACCACCGACGACGAGCCCTTCCGCCGCGAGATGACCTGGTCGGTCTTTGACGAGAAGGCCAACCGCTTTGCCAACCTGCTGCTCTCCCGCGGCGTCCGCAAGGACGACAAGGTCGCCATCCTGCTCTACAACTGCATCGAGTGGCTGCCGCTCTACTTTGGCGTCCTCAAGTCCGGCGCCACGGTGGTGCCGCTGAACTTCCGCTACTCCGCGGACGAGATCGCGTACTGCCTCGACAAGGCGGACGTGGACATCCTCGTCTTTGGCCCGGAGTTCATCGGCCGCGTCGAGGAGATCGCGGAGCGCATCCAGGCTGGGCGCCTGCTCTTTTACGTGGGCGACGACTGCCCCACGTGGGCGGAGAGCTACCGCGAGCTGGCGAGCCTGTGCTCCTCGGCCGACCCGCGCGTCCCGCTCTCGGAGGACGAGGACGCCGCGATCTACTTCTCCAGCGGCACCACGGGCTTTCCCAAGGCGATCCTGCACCACCACGAGAGCCTCACGCAGGCAGCCGAGATGGAGCAGGTCCATCACCACCAGACCCACGACGACGTGTTCCTGTGCATCCCGCCGCTCTACCACACGGGCGCGTGCATGCACTGGCTGGGGAGCCTGCTCGCGGGCGGGCGCGGCGTGCTTTTGCGCGGCGTGTCTCCCAAGACCGTGCTCGAGACCGTCTCCAACGAGGGCTGCACCATCGTCTGGCTGCTCGTGCCCTGGGCCCAGGACATCCTCGTGGCCCTGGAGGAGGGCACGGTGCGGCTGGAGAACTACCACCTGGACCAGTGGCGTCTCATGCACATCGGCGCCCAGCCGGTCCCGGAGAGCCTCATCCGCCGCTGGCGCGCGGTCTTCCCGCACCACGACTACGACACCAACTACGGCCTGTCCGAGTCCATGGGCCCGGGCTGCGTCCACCTGGGGCTCGAGAACATCGACCACGTGGGCGCCATCGGCGTGCCGGGGTATCGCTGGGAGTGCAAGATCGTGGACGAGCTCGGCCACGTGGTGGAGCCCGGCGAGGTCGGCGAGCTGTGCGTGCGCGGCCCCGGCCTCATGGAGTGCTACTACAAGGACCCCGAGGCCACGGCCGAGACGCTCGTGGCGGGGTGGCTGCACACCGGCGACATGGCCCGCCAGGACGAGGACGGCTTCTACTGGTTGGTGGACCGCAAGAAGGACGTCGTCATCATGGGAGGCGAGAACATCTACCCCGTGGAGGTCGAGAGCTTCCTCATGGGGCACCCCTCGATCAAGGATGTGGCCGTGATCGGACTTCCCGACGAGCGCCTCGGCGAGATCCCCGCGGCGATCATCGAGCTCAAGCCCGAGGCCGCGCCGCTCACCGAGGACGACGTCATGCAGTTCTGCAAGAGGCTGCCGCGCTACAAGCGGCCGCGGCGCGTCATCTTCGCGCCCGTGCCGAGAAACCCCACGGGCAAGATCGAGAAGCCGGCGCTGCGCGCCAAGTACGGCGCCGACGCTATCGTCGCGCGCGAGACGCGTCACTAGGAATGGATGGGTCGTTTGGGGCCTGTCCCCAATTGATCCATCACCCCAGGAGAGGAGAGACATGGACAAGCACCTCATGTCCGGAAACGAGGCCATCGCGCAGGGCGCCTGGGAGGCGGGCGTCGCCGTTGGCGTCGGCTACCCCGGCACGCCGTCCACCGAGACGCTCGAGTCGCTCGTGCGCAAGGACGACGTCTACTGCGAGTGGTCCCCCAACGAGAAGGTCGCCTTCGAGGTGGGCCTGGGAGCTGCCATCGCCGGCGCGCGCTCGCTCGTCACGATGAAGCACGTCGGTGTCAACGTGGCGGCCGACCCCTTCATGGCCGCCGCCTCAACCGGCGTCAACGCCGGCCTCGTCCTTCTCGCCGCGGACGACCCGTCGTGCTACTCGTCCCAGAACGAGCAGGACTCGCGCTTCTACGCCGCCTTCGGCCGCATCCCGTGCCTCGACGTGGCCGACTCGCAGGACTGCTACGAGATGACCCGTGCCGCCTTCGGGCTCTCCGAGCGCTTTGACACGCCGGTCATGCTGCACGAGACCATGCGCATCGCCCACACCCGCACGCTGGTCAAGACGTCCGGCGAGCGCGAGGCCGTGGCGTCGCGCGACTACGTCGACGACATCCCCAAGTACGTCATGATGCCGGCCAACGCCGTCAAGCGCCGCCTCGTGGTGGACGAGCGCCAGGCCGAGCTCGAGGCCTACGCCGAGACCTGCCCGTTCAACCGCGTCGAGCGCCGCGGCGAGAAGGTCGGCGTCATCTGCGCCGGCGCCGTCTACCAGCACGTCCGCGAGGCGCTGCCCGAGGCCTCCACGTTCAAGCTGGGCCTCGCCTGGCCGCTTCCCGCCCGAGCGCTCACCGACTTCGCCGCGTCCGTGGACGCCTGCTACGTCGTCGAGGAGGCCAGCGACTACTTCTCCTCGCGCGTCCGCGCCCTCGGCATCGAGCTCGCCGAGCCGCCCGCCGCGCCGCTTCCCGTCGCCGGCGAGCTCAAGCCCGAGCTCATCCGCGCCGCCTTTGGCGTCGAGCAGCCCGCGCACCTCGCCGCTGCCACCGACCTCCCGCCGCGCCCGCCGGCGTTTTGCCCGGGCTGCCCGCACCGCCTCGTCTTCTGCGAGCTGCGCCGGCTCAAGGCCATCGTCACCGGCGACATCGGCTGCTACACGCTCGGCGCCGTCGCGCCCTACGGCGCGTGCCACACGGTCATCGACATGGGCGCCTCCCTCTCGATGGCGCACGGCATGGAGCTCGCCGGCGCGCCTGAGCGCACCGGCCGTCCCGTCGTGGGCGTCATCGGCGACTCCACCTTCGCACACTCCGGCATCACGAGCATGCTCGGCACCATCTACAACGGCGGCGCCGGCACGCTCTGCATCCTGGACAACCGCACCACGGCCATGACCGGCACGCAGGGCAACCCCGTGAACGGCGTCACGCTCACGGACAGCTCGCACAAGATCGGGCCGCTGGACAACCCCACGGGCAAGGCGCTCGACCTTCTCGCCCTCGTGCGCGCGATGGGCGTGGAGGACGTGGTCGAGGTGGACGCCCAGGACCTCATGGCCGTGCGCTCCGCGCTCAAGGCCGCCACGTCCGCAACGGACCGTCTCTCCGTCATCGTCTTCAAGGCGCCGTGCCGCCTGATCGACCGCAGCCGCGGCAAGCAGCCCACCATCCGCAACTGCCGCGCGTGCGGCCAGTGCATCAAGATCGGCTGCCCCGCGCTCGGGCGCGCCAAGGACGGCACCGCGGCCATTGACCCCACGCAGTGCATCGGGTGCGACCAGTGCGTCCAGTCCTGCCCGTTCGGCTGCATCACGAAGGAGTAAGCAATGGCAGATACCGAGAAGAGCGGTGCGGTCGTGGACGGCACCAAGACCATCCTCCTCGTGGGCGTGGGCGGCCAGGGTACCATCCTCGCGGGCAAGCTCCTCGCCACGGTGGCGGCCGAGGCCGGACTCGACGTCAAGGTCTCCGAGATCCACGGCATGAGCCAGCGCGGCGGGTCCGTGAGCACCGTCATCCGCCTGGGCGAGCACGTCTCCACCATGGTCTGCGACGACGGCTGCGCCGACGTGGTGGTGGCCTTCGAGGCCGTCGAGGCCCTGCGCGCGCAGCACTACCTCGCGGAGGGCGGCACGATGTTCGTCAACGACGAAGAGATCACGCCCGTCTCCGTGAACATCGGCAACTTCCAGATGCCCGAGCGCGTGGACGAGCGCCTGCGCGAGCTGGGGGCCCACCTGCTCGACGCCGGCGTCATCGCGCGCGGCCTGGGCACGCCCCGCTCCACCAACGTGGTGCTCGTGGGCGCGCTCTCCACGGCGCTGCCCTTCGACGTCGAGCTCTGGCGCGACGCCGTGCGCGCCTGCGTGCCCGCGGCGACGGTCGAGGCCAACCTCGCCGCCTTCGACGCCGGCCGCGACGCGGCCCTGCGCGGAGCCGCACGCTGACGGTCCGGGTCGCCTGACTCCGACGCCCCGCAAACGACGTGGCCCCGGTCGCACGTGCTGCGACCGGGGCCCTTCTCGTCTGGTGGGTTGGCGCGTCCCCCGACCACGCCAACCCGTCTGTTCGGGGGGTGTAAAAACACTATACCCCATTTTGTCGCAGCCCAAGCGTGGGTGCGAAATCGCTCCCATACGAGGCCGCTTGACGAGCGCCGGTTCTTCTCGCCCGTCGCGCCGTCGTCTCCCCGACCAAATCCGACCGCCCGCACAGTTCCCGCCCCCGCATGGCGCGGCGCGGGCTAACCTTTTGTAATCGGTAGGTAAAACGAGTTTGGTGGTGATTTGTATGGGACAGTACGTCGTGGTTGAGAACGAGGGCCGCTACTGCTTTAACCTGTGCGCGTCCAACGGGCACATCCTCATGTCTTCGATCATTTTCCCGTCCAAGGACGAGTGCCTGCACGGCATCGAGTGCGTGCGCGCCTCCGCGGCCGACGCCGAGATCGAGGACAGCACGATCGACGCCTTCGATCGCGAGTCCACGCCCAAGTTCCGCATCTACGAGGACTTCGACGGCCACTACTTCTTCCGCTTCATCACGCACGAGGCCGGCGACATTGCGCGCTCGCACACCTATGAGCTCAAGGAGTCCCTGCTCAGGCGTATCGAGCGCACTCGCGCGGAGTGCGACTCCTCCCTCGCCGCAGACGAGAACTAGCGGCTCGCGGCAGGAAATAGAACGTTGACTCGGCACGCCCCCGAGACCTCGCGTCCCGGGGGCGTCTGCTACTTTGGGACACGTTCTCTGCTCATTGGGGACGTGTTATTTCGTGCAGACACTTTGGGACAGGTTTTCTCCCGACGGATTGGAGCGAGCATGGACATGACCGGGGTGCGCCTCACGGAGCTCGTGGAGGCGGCGGGCTGCGCGGCCAAGATCGCGCCGGGCGAGCTTGCGGGCGTGCTGTCCGGCCTGCCGCGCCTGGACGCGCCGGAGCTCGTGGTGGGCTTCGACGCCTCCGACGACGCGTGCGTGTGGGACCTCGGCGACGGCCGCGGCCTCATCGCGACGACGGACTTCTTCCCGCCCATGGTGGACGACCCGTTCCTCTTTGGCCAGGTCGCGGCCACCAACGCCCTCTCCGACGTCTACGCCATGGGCGGCCGGCCCGCGCTCGCGCTCAACCTCCTGTGCTTCCCCAACTGCCTGGGCATCGAGGTCGCGGGCCAGATTCTCGCCGGCGGGGCCGACGCGTGCCACCGCGCCGGGTGCGTCGTGGCGGGCGGCCACTCGATCAACGACCACGAGCCCAAGTACGGCCTCGCGGTGACGGGCTTCGTGCAGCTGGACGAGCGGCTGGAAAACGGCGGGGCCCGCGCGGGCGACGCGCTCGTGCTCACCAAGGCGCTCGGCACGGGCATCCTCACCACCGCGCACAAGGGTGGCCTTCTGGACGACGCCGGCGTGCGCGTTGCCACCGACTCCATGGCCACCTTGAACGAGGCGCCGATCCGCCTGTCGCGCGAGCTGGGCTTCTGGCCGCACGCGGCCACCGACGTCACGGGCTTCTCGCTCATGGGGCACGCCTGCGAGATGGCCGAGGCCTCCGGCGTCACGCTCGAGGTCGACGCCGCCGCCGTGCCGCTCATGGCGCGCGCCCGCGAGATGGCCGCCATGGGCCTCATTCCCGCCGGCGCCTATCGCAACCGCGACTTCTTCGGCCCGCGCGTGGCGCTGAGTGATGCGCTGCCGCTCGACCTCACCGACGTGCTCTTTGACCCGCAGACCTCCGGCGGCCTGCTTCTGGCGCTGGGCGAGAAGGACGCGGAGCGCCTGGCCGACGCCCTACGCGCCGAGGGCCTCCCCGCCGCCGTCATCGGCCGCGCCGTCCCGCGCGGCGAGAAGAGCGTCGTCGTGGCGTAATCTGGGGGTGTTCCTTTGGGCGTTGTGCGCACTTCTCGCCGTCGTGCGCACTTCTCGCCGTCGTGCGCACTTCTCGCCGTCGTGCGCACTTCTCGCCGTCGTGCGCACTTCTCGCCAGCCCGTCTACCTGCGTATCTTCCGAGAAGGGCATCTGGGCCCGTGTACACAACGCTAGGGAGTGCGCACAACGCCAGCGAGCGTACACAACAAGAAGCTCCGGGATGAAGCGGTGCCGCGAGCGGCATCAGCACTCCCAGCTCACCTGCCGTAAACTGGGGCTCTACCAACGGTCGAGCCGACTCAACTGGCGGTCGGTTGAGCGCGAGGCGGCATCGCGTGACGATGGCCCTGCCAGGCGGATCCCAGCGAAAGGACCATCATGACCAAGCAGACCTTCGGCGCCACCATCTCCGCCCTGCGCAAGGAGAGGGGCATGACGCAGCTCGAGCTCGCCCGGCAGATGGGCGTCACGGACAAGGCCGTCTCGAAATGGGAACGAGATCTCTCGTTTCCGGACGTGACGTCGCTGCCCAAGCTGGCCGAGGTGCTGGGCACCTCGGTGGACGAGCTGCTCGAGGTGAAGACGGCGGCGCAGGAGGAGCCGGCGGGGTCCCGCGTGCCCGCGCTCGTGGAGCTCGTCCTCAAGGCGGTCGCGCTCGCCATGGGCGTGGGCGTGACCGCGCTCACCGTCATGGACGAGGTGGAGCCGAAAAACGCGCTCGGGCTTCTCGGCATCGGCGTCGCGTGCCTCGCGCTCACCCAGCTCATGCACAGCCCCGATCCGGAGTGATACAAAGGGACTGTCCCTTCGTATCATTGGAGGTCCCATGGCGCGCAAGTCGATTGCGGAGATGTCGTTCTCGAAGGTCTATCCCCTGCTCGTGCAGAAGGCCGAGCGCAAGGGGCGCACGCGCGCGGAGGTCGACGCCGCGTGCTGCTGGCTCACCGGCTACGACGAGGCGGGCCTCGCCCGGCAGCTTGAGCGCGGCGTCACCTACCGGGAGTTCTTCGACGAGGCGCCGGCGCTGAACCCCAATCGTGCGCTCATCACCGGCAAGGTCTGCGGTGTGGACGTGGCCGCGATCGAGGACCCCGTGGAACAGAACGCCCGCTACCTGGACAAACTGGTCGACGAACTTGCACGAGGCAAGGCGCTGGAGAAGGTGCTGCGGAGCTAGCGCCGAGCGGTTCGCGCGCTATCTGCCGCGGTGGCGCCACATGTGGTCCACGGGACCGGAGCCTCGCCCCAGGTCCAGACCGGAAGAGAGCGCACCGGTGAGGTAGTCCTTCGCACGCGACACCGCCTCGGGCAGCGCGAGGCCCTCCGCCAGGCCGCAGGCGATGGCGCTCGAGAGCGTGCAGCCCGTGCCATGGGTGTTCCCGGTCTCCACGCGCGGGGCGCGCAGCCACGTCACGCGCGGGGCGCCCTCGTCATCGACGGCCGACTCCACCAGCACGTCGTTGGCATCCGCAACGCCATGCCCGCCCTTGACGAGCACGGCACAGCCCAGGCGCTCGGCAAGCGCGAGCGCGGCCGCCTCCTGTTCCGCCTCAGAACGCACCGGCTCGCCGAGAAGCGCCTCCGCCTCAGGGATGTTGGGCGTGATCACGCGCGCGAGCGGCAGCAGGCGCCCCACGAGCGCCCCCGCCGCGCCGTCGTCTATGAGACGCGCGCCCGACGTGGCCACCATCACCGGGTCCACGACCACGTTCTTGGCGCCCCAGTGCTCGAGCCGTTCGGCAATGGCCTCGACGATCGCCGCGGAGGAAACCATGCCCACCTTGACCGCGGCGGGCGGAATGTCCTCGAAGACGGCGTCGATCTGCTCGGCCACCATCTGGGGCGTGGCCTCCATGGCGTCGCGCACGCCACAGGTGTTCTGTGCCGTGAGCGCGGTTATCGCGGTCTCGGCAAAGAGCCCGTGCGCGGCGATGGTCTTGATGTCCGCCTGGATGCCCGCGCCGCCGCTCGAGTCCGAGCCGGCAATCGCGAGCACCGCGGGAACGCTCCAGCTCCTCGTGTCCATGAGACCCCCTATCTCGACCCGACGGCGTCCGCGGCAAGGCGGCGCAGCTCGCGCGTTACGGCCTCGATGTCCTCGGCGGCAAAGATCGCCGAGACCACCGCCGCGCCGGCGACGCCCGTCCCCGCGAGCGAGGGCAGCGTGCGCGTGCTCACGCCCCCGATGGCCGTCACCGGGATATCCACGGCGGCGCAGATGCGCGCGAGGCCCTCGAGGGACACGGCCACGGTGTCGGACTTGGTGGACGTCCCAAACAGCGCCCCCACGCCCAGGTAGTCGGCACCGGCCGCCTGAGCGGCGAGCGCCTCCTCCACCGTGTGGGCCGAGACCCCCACGATGGCGTCCGGCCCGAGCGCCTCGCGCGCGGCGGCGCACGTCGTGTCAGACTGCCCCACGTGCACGCCGTCCGCGCCGCTGCGCCGGGCCGCCTCCACGTCGTCGTCGATCACGAGGGGCACGCCTGCCGCACGGCAGAGGGGCAGGAGCTGTCGCGCCTCCGCCACAATCTCGTCTGTCGAGAGGCCCTTCTCGCGAAGCTGCACGAAGGTGGCTCCGCCCGCGACCGCCGCGCGGACGCAGTCCACGAGCGAACGCCCCCTGAGCCAGGAGCGATCCGTCACCGCGTAGAGCAGCATGCCGCGGCGGATGTCGGCGGGCGAGAAGGACCCGCGGACGACGGGTCCCACATCCATGTGATTGGCGTCCATGAGGGCGTCTCCTTTCCTAGGCGCACGCCATGGCGTCGGACATGCGGACGGCACCGGCGGCGCCGGCGGCGCGGACGGCAGGCTCGGTGGCGTCGGTGATGCCGCCGAGGGCGAGCACCGGCACATGGGCCGCAGCGATGACCTGCTCGAGAAACGCGATCCCGCGGCCCGGGAGCGGCTTGCACGACGGCGCAAAGACGGGGCTCGCCACAAGGTAGTCGGCGCCGAGCCCCTCGGCAACCGCCACCTCGTCCACCTCGTGCACGTTGGTACCGACGAGGTCAAACCCCTCCGGGCGGCCGTCACGCTCAAGCGCGGGCAGCGGCAGGTGCAGGCGAGACGCGCCGGCCTCACGGGCGGCGGGCACGTGGCCGTGGGCGACAAAGGCGACGCCCGCGCGCCCGCAGGCCGCCATGACCTCACGGGCGAGCGCGACGTACGCGCCGTCGTCCAGGTCCTTCTCGCGCAGGATGAGCGCGTCGTAGGTGCCGGCGATCCGCGCCACCTGCTCGGGCAGCGGCCGCGCGCAGCGGCGCCGGTCCGTCATGGCAACGCGCAGGAAGCCTCCGTCAAAGAGCGAGCCCATGGGCGCCCTCACACCAGAACGTGGTCGTTCATGACCGGCTCGAGCCCCATGTCGCGCATGGCGGCGCACATCTCGGCCAGGCTGCGGCTGTCGTCGATCTCAAACTGGTCGTCGCCCTCCTCGGCCTGGTGCGCATGCTCGCCGATGCCCGTGGACACGCCGGCCGAGACCTTGGTGGCCGTGATCGTGGCCACGTGGTCGCGGAAGCGCGCCGACTCACGCGAGGACACGGTGACGCCGGCAAAGGGCATGAACAGGCGGTAGGCGCAGATGACCTGCAGGAGCTGCGCCTCGCTCACGTGCGGCCCGTTGGGCGTGACGGCGCCCGCAGCGGGGCGCAGACGCGGACACGAGAAGGAGATCTCCGCATGCGGGTAGGCCCGGCTCACGTAGTAGGCGTGCAGCGCGCAGGCGAGCGCGTCGTGACGGAACTCCGAGAGGCCCAGCAGCGGCGCGAAGGCCACGCCGCGCATGCCGCCCCTGAGCGCGCGCTCCTGCGCCTCAAAGCGGTAGGGCATGATGCGCTTGCGGCCGCGCAGGTGGAGCTTGGCGTAGCGTGCCGGGTCGTAGGTCTCCTGGAACACGGTCACGAAGTCAGCGCCGGCCTCGTGCAGGCGCGCGTAGTCGGCCACGTTGGCGGGGTACACCTCGACGCCGACGTTCCTGAAGCGCGCGGCCGCGAGCTCGCAGGCGCGTGCGATGTAGTCCACGTCCGACGTCACCGGGTCCTCGCCGGTGAGCAGCAGGATCTCCTCCTGGCCCGTGGCGGCGATGGCGTCGAGCTCGGCGACGGTCTGCCCCTCGTCCAGGCGGGCGCGACGGATGCCGCTCTCGCAGTTGAAGCCGCAGTACACGCAGCGGTTCTCGCAGTAGTTTGCCAAGTAGAGCGGCGTGAAGAACTGGATGTTTGTGCCAAACCAGCGCACGCGCTCGGCCCGGGCCCGCTCGGCCATCTCCTCGAGGAAGGGCTCGGCCGCGGGCGACACGAGCACGCCGAAGTCGGCGGGCTCCACCACGTCGGCGTCGAGCACGCGGCGCACGTCGGCGGCGGTCACGGCGTCGGGGTCGTAGGCCTCCACGGCGTCGAGCACGCGGTCGAACATGCCGTTGTCCAGGACGTCCATGTCGGGCAGGAAGGTCATGGTGTCCAGGCCGTAGTCGGTGTGGATGGCGTGCGCCATGTCCTTCTCGTCCATGGAGACGATGCGCCGGCAGCGCTTGCCCACGGCTACGGTCTCAGGCCACACTACCTGCACGTTCTTCTCGTCCGCGCTCATCTGGCCTCCTCCCCCAGAAATCCGGTGAGCGGGCTCGAGGCCTCGCCCGCGCCGTCGAGCACGCGACCGGGACCCGCAAGGAACGCCGCGCGACCGGCCCGCACCGCGTCGCCAAAGGCGCGCGCCATGAGCGGGATGTTGCCGGCGGTGGCCACGGCCGTGTTGGCCATGACGGCAGCCGCGCCCATCTCCATGGCCTCGCACGCCTGCGACGGGCGCCCGATGCCCGCGTCCACGATCACCGGCAGGTCAATCTCCTCTATGAGGATGCGGATGAAGTCTCGCGTCACCAAGCCGCGGTTGGAGCCGATGGGCGCGCCGAGAGGCATGACGGCGGCCGCGCCCGCGCTCACCAGGTCGCGCGCGACGTTGAGGTCGGGGTACATGTACGGCAGCACCGTGAAGCCCTCGCTCGCCAGCATGTCGGTGGCGCGGACGGTCTCTGCGTTGTCGGGCAGGAGGTAGCGCGCGTCGCGGATGACCTCGACCTTGACGAAGTCGCCGCAGCCGAGCTCACGCGCGAGGCGGGCGATGCGCACGGCCTCCTCGGCCGTGCGGGCGCCCGAGGTGTTGGGCAGAAGCGTCACGCCCTCGGGCACGGCATCGAGGATGCTCCCCTCCTGATTGGTGTTGGCGCGGCGAACAGCAAGGGTCACGATCTGCGCGCCCGCGTCCTCCACGGCCGCCCTGACCACGTCGAGTCTGAACTTACCCGACCCCAGGATGAAGCGCGACGCAAACTCCTTGCCGCCGAGGGTCCAGGTGTCCGCGCTGGGCGCGACGGCGCCCGATGCGATGTGCTCTGTCATGGTGCTTCCTTTCGTTGATGGGCGTCGCGGGCGCTGGGCCCCGCAAAACAGGTCGGCCCGCGGCGCGTTTGGTTGCCAGATAACCGGGGACGTCAGGAGCCCTCGAGCCCCAGGACGATCCTCACGGCGAGAAGAGCCTGCTGGGCGGCGCAGAGCGCGACGCGCGGGGCGAGAAGCGCCCCGGTCGCCCCGACGTCCGACGCGCCGTCGCCGCAGACGTAGAAGCGCCGGCCCACCCGCTTCGTGACGATCTCGCTCGCCGGGCCCGCGCCCGCCATGCCGTTGCCAGCGACGAGCACGGGACCCTCGGGCAGGGTGAGGAGCTCCTCGGCGAGAAGCGCCTTGGCCTCGGGGTCGTCGAAGGCCTCGCAGACGATATCGCACCCCTCGAAGATCCCCCGGGCGTTCTCGGGCGTGACGCGGGTGCGCAGCACACGCACGCGCGTGCCCGAGCCGATGGCAAGGAGCTGCTCGGCGAGCGCCTCGACCTTGGGACGGCCCAGATGCTCGCGGAAGTAGTGCTGACGGTTGAGGTTGCCCTCGTCAACCACGTCAAAGTCGGCGACAACGAGCTCGCCCACCCCGCTGCGCGCAAGCATGACGGCGATGTTGGAGCCGAGCCCGCCCGCCCCTGCGATCCCGATGCGCGCCGCGCGCAGGCGCTCCCGCGCCTCGTGCCCGATACGGCGCTCGAGGGCGTCGGGGAGAGCGTCCCCCACGACGGCACCGCCCCTCTCGACGTCCCTCTCCCCCGCCATCAGCCGCCTCCCACGAAGCGGACGACCTCGAGCGCGTCCTCGGCCGTCAGCCGGCGGACATCGAACTCGGCGCGGGGAAGAATCTCCCCGTTGAGCTCGCACGCCACGCGGGCACGCTCGTATCCCATCTGCTCCAGCACCTCGGCGACGGTCCGGCCGTCGGCCTCGGGCGCGGTCCTGCCGTTTATCTGTGCCATGGCAGCCCCCTATTCCAGGTCGAGGTCGATCGTGGTGCCCTCGAAGACCTTGTTCACCGTGCGGACGGCGCACATCTTGCCGCACATGGTGCAGGTCCCCTCCGTCGAGGCCGGCGAGGCCTCGTAGCGCACGCGGGCCGTGTCCGGGTCGAGCGCGTAGGCCCACATCTCGTCCCAGGCCAGGCGGCGTCGGGCGTCCGCCATGCGGTCGTCCGCCTCGCGCGCGCCGGGCACGCCCTTGGCGATGTCGGCCGCGTGCGCCGCGATACGGGTGGCGATAAGACCGTCGAGCACGTCCTTTGCGTCGGGCAGGCAGAGGTGCTCGGCCGGCGTCACGTAGCAGAGGAAGTCCGCCCCGGCGCTCGCCGAGATGGCGCCGCCGATGGCCGCCGTGATGTGGTCGTAGCCCACGCCCACATCCGTCACGAGCGGGCCGAGCACGTAGTACGGCGCACCGTGGCAGAGGCGCTTCTCCATCGTCACGTTGGCCGCGATCTCGTTGATGGCCATGTGGCCCGGGCCCTCGATCATGACCTGCACGCCCACGTCCCAGGCGCGCTTCGTGAGCTTGCCGAGCTCGATCATCTCGGCCGTCTCGGCGGCGTCGTTGGCATCGAAGAGGCAGCCCGGCCGGCACGAGTCGCCCAGCGAGATGGTCACGTCGTACTCGTGGCAGATCTCGAGAACCTCGTCATAGTGCTCGTAGAAGGGGTTCTCGTTACCCGTGACCTCCATCCAGCCAAACAGCAGCGACCCGCCGCGGCTGACGATGTTCATGAGGCGCCCGGTCTCCTTGAAGGTCTCGATCACGCGACGGTTGATGCCGCAGTGGATGGTGAGGAAGTCCACGCCGTCCTCCGCGTGGGCGCGCACCGTGGCGAGAAGGTCCTCGGCAGTGAGCTCCACGAGCGGCTTCTCCATGTAGCCGATGGCATCGTACATGGGGACGGTGCCCACCATGAGCGGCGTGCGCTCCACGAGCTGCTGCCGGAAAAAGCGGGTCTTGCCGGAGTTGGAAAGGTCCATGATGGCGTCCGCGCCGTACTTCTCGGCCGTGCCAACCTTCTTCCACTCCATGCTGGCGTCCGCCACGTCCCCGGAGATGCCGAGGTTGACGTTGACCTTGGTGGAGAGGCCCGCGCCCACACCGCGCGGCACGAGGCCCTTCTCGAGGTGGCGGACGTTGGCCGGGATGGCGATGCGCCCCGCCGCCACACCTGCGCGGACGAACTCCGGGTCTCGGCGCTCCGCCTCCGCCACGGCACGCATCTCGGGCGTGATCTGCCCGGCGCGGGCGTAGTCGAGCTGCGTGACGAGGTTCTTCTCGCCGCGCGGTGCCTGCCCGCCCAATTTCTCTACAGCTGTGCTCATGCGCAAAACTCCCTCCGTTGGCATTACCCATGTCAGGTTCCTCGGGTCGGGGCGGGCGCGCCCCCTCTCAGCCTGCCGTCCTGCAAGCTCCCCGCGCTATGCGATTGTTCCGGCGGAGCGAAGTCCGCCTGCGGCAAGTATAGCGCTCCCCCAAGGCTCGCGCTCGCTCGAGTCTAGTGCGCCGTAGCGGGACAAACGGCCCCTCAATCAAGGAGCTCGCCAGCAGCCTGCGCGTGAGCGCCATCACCACCTCCGCCTGGGCTTGCAAGCGCCGCGCGACCGCGAGGCGTTGCAACGAGCACGTGCTCGAGCGCCCCGGAGCCGTAAAGCGCCGCGCCGCAGCTCACGACCTCGCGAGCGAGCGCGGCGTCGGCGACCACGCTGCCGGCGACGAGGTCCGCGCCCGCCTCCTGGACCGCCGCGCAGATCGTGGCCGACGGGCCCACCACGCAGGTGAGCGCGTCGCGCGCAAGAGCGAGCAGACGCGGCATCGTCTTGTTGGCGAGCGCCATGCCCGTCATGACGGCGAGGTCCGCTCCCGGCAGCAGGTACTCGCAGGCGGTGTCCGGCAGGTCCGTGTCGGCGCGGGCGGAGCGCTCCAGCACGGTGACGTCCGCGTGCTCCGCGATGGCCGCAAGGTGCGGAAAGTGGCCGACCACCACCGTGCGGGGCCGCGAGCCGTCGCCCCTCTCGGCCGCCATGCGCCGGGCCGCCGGGGCCAGGAACACAAACGGGTCCGTGCTCCCCGCGTCCGTGACCAGGCTCAGCTCGCCGATCCGCTCGCGCTGGTTGTGCCAGGCGTTGAGCGCCGCCACGCCCACCGACGCCACCTCGAAGTCCCACGACTTCGCACAGGCGGCAAGCTCGCGCAGCGGACGGCCCGCCCAGCCGCGCTCCAGGCGCAGGCGCACGCCCCCGCGGTGGAGCGCCGCCACGCCCGCGCCGCACTCGGCCTCGACGAGGCAGTGGTGGGCGCCCATGACCACGCTCCGCACGAGCACGTCCTCGGGAATCCGGTCGATCATTCGGTCGTAGAGCGACCACGCATCTGTCATCATTTCCTCCGGGATGGGTCATTGCGGCTTGGGCGGTCGGGAGGCTTCATGCTGTTCATTCTCACCGGAGACATCCGGACGGGCAAGACCACGTGGCTCGAGGCGCGCGTGCACGAGCTCGAGACCGCGGGCGTACCCGTTCGCGGGGTGCTCGCACCCGGCGTGTGGCGCGACGGCGAGAAGGTCGGGATCGAGAACGTGCTGCTGCCCTCGCGCGAGCGCGTCCTCCTCGCCAAACCTGTCAATTGGGGACAGCCCCCAATTGACAGGTGCGGTTGGGACTTTGATGCGACGGCGCTTGCCCGCGTGAACGCGCACCTCACCGGGCTTGCCGCGGCGGTGGGCGAGAAGGACGCGGGCCCCGGGCCGCTCGTCATCGACGAGATAGGCCCGCTCGAGCTGCGCCGCGGCGGCGGGCTCACCGCGGCGCTCGCGCTGCTCGACGCCGGCCCCGCGCCCGCCTGGCCGCACGCGCTCGCGGTCGTGCGCGCCACGCTGGCAGAGGAGGCCGCCGCGCGACTGCGCCCCGCCTGGGGATCCGTCGAGCTCGTCCGCCCGGACGAGACGGGCGCGAGGCGCTTTCGCGAGGTTCTTCCCGGCGGTCTACCCGGGCACCCCAGAAAATAACGGCATTTGGTTAGCTGAAAGAATCTTGCCAACTGGGCAAACGTCGCGCAAAGGGCCAATTTTGGCCATCCAATGTCCGTTTTTTTTGGGCCCTTGCTCTACTCTCGCACGGCGCCGCGCATCAGCGCGTCATACTCCTCGTCCGTGAGGTCGTGGCCGTAGAAGAGCTGGTAGTACTCCCCCACCACGTCGCGCAGGTCGTCGTCGAAGCGGTCCGGGTAGCACAGGCGCGCGTACCACTGCAGTCCGATGATCTGGTTGACGGAGGCGGGCATGGAAATCCAGTTGTAGGGCTCGCTCGGCGCGCGGAAGTAGTTGCCGGACTTGATGGCGCTGAGCTCGGCCCAGGCCGGCTCGTAGCCCACGGTGTCATAGATCGAGTCGCCAACGAAGACGATGAGCTCGGGGTCCCAGAGCGCGATCTGCTCGAGGCCGATCTCGTTGCCCTTGCCGCTGGAAGACGGGTCGTCCACCACGACGACGTTCTCGGAGCACAGGTCGATGACGCCGGACTGGAAGCCGCCGCGCGCCATCGCGTTGGTCCCCGTGTCGCCGAGCAGGTACGCCGCACGTGGGCGCTCGTCGTCCGGTACCTCCGCCACGACGGCCTCGACCTCGGCCACGGCGTCGCGGCAGTAGTCCGCGAGCTCGGCGGCCTTCTCGGAGTCCAGGATCTCCGCAAGCTGGTCGTAGAGGTCGGCGTAGCTGTGGAGGTCGGTCGAGTCGATGTGCACGCACGGGATCCCGATCTGGTCCTGCAGCGCGTCGAGCTCCTCGGCGAGCGAGTCCTTGGCCTCGCCGACGTCGACGATCAGCTGCGGGTCCGCCGCGGCGACGGCCTCCTTATTGAAGTCGCCCTTGCCGCCGTAGATCTGACCAAAGACGGGCAGGTCAGCAAGGTCCTCGCCGAGATAGGCGAGCTGCTCGTCCGTGAGCTCGCCGGAGAGGCCGACCATCTTCCCGGGCGCCACCGTGAGCAGGACCTGCTGCGCTACGGGGCCGGAGGCGGCGATGCGCTCGACCTCGGCCGGGATCTCAACCTCGCGCCCGACCGAGTCCGTGACCACGCGCATGGCGGCCTGCTCCGCGGCGGGCTGCTGGTCGGCCGGCGCGCCGTTGCACGCCCCGAGCGACACCGCCATCGCAAGTGCCGCAACTGCCGACAAGAACGTTCTTCTCCTCACTTCTTCTCCCTTCGTCCTGTGAATTGGGGACAGTCCCCGATTCACATAAAACTTTTGTGTGAATCGGGGACTGTCCCCAACTCGCAAATCACTTCGTCATGTCCAGAGGCACGCAGGCGCGCACCCGGTCGTCATACAGCGAGCTGACCTCCACGGGCAGGCCGTAGAGCTCGCTCAGGAGCGGTCCGGTGATGACCTCTGCCGGCGAGCCGCATGCGCGGACGCGGCCGCCGTCGAGCGCGAGCACCGTGTCCGCATAGAGATAGGCCAGGTCGGGCGCATGCGTGGACGCGATTACAGAGAGACCCTCGCTCGCGAGCCGCCTAACGACCGCCATCACGCGCGCCGTGTTGCCAAAGTCGAGCGCGCTCGTGGGCTCGTCCATCACGATCGAGCGCGCGTCCTGCGCGATGGCGCGGGCAATGAGGACGAGCTGTCGCTCCCCGCCCGAGACCTGCATGAAGCTCCGGTGCGCGAGGTGCGCCACGCCCACGCGCTCAAGCGCCTCCTCGGCGCGGGCGCGGTCGGCCGCGGCGGGCGCGCGCAGCGGACCCAGGCGCGACGCCGCGCTCATGAGCACCACGTCGAGCACCTCGTAGTCAAAGACCTGTGCGTGGCTCTGCGGGACAAAGGCCATCTCACGGGCACGCTCGGCAACGCTGAGCTGGTCGAGCGGATGCCCGTTCACGAGGATGGTCCCCGCGCGGGGCCGCTCGAGGCCCAGGATGCAGCGGAAGAGCGTGGTCTTGCCCACGCCGTTGGGGCCGAGCACGCACGCGAGCTCACCGTCAGCAACGCGCAGGTCAACGCCCTCGAGGACCGCATGGTCGCCGTAGGAGAAGCCGAGGCCGGAGATCTCGAAGCTCATGTCAGCCGCGCCCCCTCTCGGCCGCCGCGGGGCCGGGACGCCAGGTTCTTCTCGCCCGCATCAGCCGCGCCCCCTCTTCACGATGAGCCACAGGAAAAACGGCGCGCCCACCACAGACGTGAGGATGCCGATGGGGATCTCCGCCGTGAGCGCCAGGCGCGCGATGTCATCCACCACCAGCAGAAACGTAGCGCCCGCGAGCATGCTGGCGGGCAGCAGGTGCCGGTAGTCGCTGCCCACCAGACCGCGCGTGAGATGCGGCACCACCAGGCCCACCCAGCCGATGAGCCCTGAGACCGCAACGCTCGCCGCGGTCACGAGCGCCGAGAAGAGCACGGCCACGGCGCGCACGCGCGGGGCGTTGACGCCCATGGAGAGCGCCTCGTCGTCTGACATCGTGAGGACGTTGAGGCGCCAGCGCATGGCCATGAGGCCCGCGAGGCCGATTGCGATGGGGCCGGCAGCCAGCGCGAAGTCGGCCACCTTGGCGCCGTTGAACGAGCCGAGCAGCCAGAAGGTGATGGCCTGCAGCTGGTTGGACGGGTCGGCCACGAGCTTGGTGTAGGAGACGCCGGCCTCGAAGAGCGACTTCACCATGATGCCCGCGAGGACGGTGACGAGGATTCGGTTGCCGCGCGCACGGCTGCTCACCAGCAGCACGATGCCCACCGCGGCGAGCGAGACAGCGAATGCCGAGCCGGAGATCGCAAGCGAGGTGCCGCCCGCAAGGATGGCCCAGCAAGCGCCGAAGGCTGCGCCCTGCGACGCGCCCAGGAAGTCCGGCGAGACGAGCGGGTTCTGGAAGATGCCCTGGAACGCGGCGCCGGCGGCCGAGAGGCTCGCGCCCACGAGGATCACGAGCAGGATGCGCGGCAGGCGCACATTGAAGAAGAGCGTCTCCTGCTGCGCGGAGAAGTCGCCGAGGCCGGGCGCCACGCGGGATGCAAGCAGCTCAACCGCGTCTGCCGGGCCGATGGGATAGCGGCCCAGCGCCAACGAGACGAGCACGACGGCCACGAGCGACGCGCCGAGAAGGGCGATGATGCGACCAGGGTGTTTGCGCAGGACGCCACTCATGCGCGCTCGCCCTTCCCCGGACCCTCGCCGCGACGCTCGGCGCGACGGCGGACGAGCTGCGCGACGATGGCGAGGGCGATTTCCGCCGGCGTGACGGCACCGATGGCAAGTCCGATGGGCATGGCCACGGCGTCAACGCGCTCTTGCGGGACGCCGGCGGCGACGAGGTGCTCGCGCGCGAGGGCGGCCTTGCGGGCGCTGCCGATGCAGCCCACGTAGGCGGGCTGGACGTCACGGGACAGCACGGCGAGAAGGACCGTCTCGTCGTGGGCGTGCCCGTGCGTGAGCACGACGACGGAGTCGCGCGGGCCGATGACGGCGCCGGCGGCGAGCTCATCGAATGCGCCGCAGGTCACCGACGTCGCGGCGGGCAGGTTTGCCGACGTGGCGAGCTCGGGGCGATCGTCGTAGACATGGCACTCGAAGCCCACGGCCGACGCCATGGCAACGAGCGCCGCGCCCACGTGCCCGGCGCCAAAGACGTGCAGGCGGCTCGGCGCGGCGACGGGCTCGCGGTAGGTGGCGCGCGCGTCGTCCCAGGTCGGGCCGGCGAGGCGCGCGGCCGGGGCAAGCTCGAGCGTGGGCGCGGCGGGGTCGGACCAGCGCTCCGTCACGGAGGCGGACTCGTCGTGCTCGAGCGCGTCGCGCAGGGCGAGAAGGACGGGCAGGTCGTCGGCCGTAAGCGACCGCACGGCGAGCAGCGCGTCTCCCCCGCAGGCCATCTCGTCGCCGGTGCGGTACCACGCGAGGCTCGGCGAGCCGCCGTCGCGGGCCGCGCGCGCCCGCTCGATCGCGAGCCGCTCGATTGCGCCGCCGCCGACGGTCCCGAGCAGCCGGTCCTTCTCGGTCACGGCGAGGCGCGCGCCCTCGTGGCGCGGCATCGAGCCGCGGGTGGCGAGCAGGCTCGCAAACCCCACGCGCCGGCCGGCAGCGAGCTCGTCTGCGATCGCGGAGACGAAGCCCGCGTCCGAGAGCGAGCCGTTGAGGGGCGCCGTCTGGACGGTTTTCTCGGCAAAATCGTCCGGAACTCGCACGTTCTTCTCGCCCAACGCACCGGAGAGAGAAAGGATCGCCTCGAGCACGCCGCCGCCCACCGCGAGCGCCTTGTCCGAGGAGCTCTCGATGTACTCCGGGTGGCAGCGCGGGTCCACGTCTCCGGACTTCATGCCCGCCCGCACGGGCACGCCCGCCTGCAGGAGGCCCCGCACCACGCCGTCGATGGTGGCGCACATGGGCTCGCCTGCCACCGTGGCGCAGACGTCACCGGCCTTGACCTGCGCGCCGATCTCCACGCAGGGCTCGAAGACGCCGTCTGCGGGAGCTCGCATCACGCGCTCCCCCGCGTAGCCGCCAATGAGCCCGGGTACCGCGGTGTTGGGGATCGGCGAGCCCTCGTAGTAAACGCGGCCCAGGTAGTGGCCGCGCATAGTCTCCACGGCGGCGTCGCAGTCCTGGCGCGCGGTGAAGCCGGGCCCCACCCCGATGACGACGGGGGCCATGTCGCGCGTGGTGCCGAGGTTGCGCTTGGCGAGAATCGCGTCGACAAGCGCGTCCGGAGCGAGGTCGCGCACGCAGGCGGCCTTGGGATCCACGAGCACCGCCACGTCGCCGGCCGCCACGGCCGCGCGGGCCGCCTCGACGTTCCCGCAGAGCACGCCGCGCACGTCCTCCACGAGCGTCTCGCCCAGGCGAATGGCCTCCGAGAAGCACACGGTGCGCCGGATGGACGTGGGCACCGCGAGATCGCACATCACGACCCGCATGCCAGCGCGGTGCAGGCGCAGCGCGATACCCGAGGCGATGTCGCCCGCTCCGCGAATCACGACCAGCATCTCTATCATTCCCCCTCGTCAACGTTATACTTTTGAAAATATAACGCTCTACGTCAGGCTTTGGATTCCAACAAGTAAGTATAGCTTACAAATAGTTTGGGCTGCCCGTAGACCGCGTCGAAGCAGCGAGCGGCAGGTGAGCGCCCCCGGACGGCACGTCCCTCTTAGACCCCGAGCAATCAGTTCTTGTCGGTGAAAGTATTACCTACTGGAAAATCAGTAGGTAAGAGAGGTCAACTCGCCAAAATGCCCCAGACGATGCCAGTTGCCTACTGATAGACCAGTAGGCAACTGAGTCCAACACGGACCACGCCCCTCCACGGGCGAGCAGGACCTCAGCTTGCGGCAATCTCGCGCACGGCGGCGGCCGCGACGTCAACCTCCTCCTCGGTGTTGAACCAGCCGCAGCTCAGGCGCACGATGCCCTGGCGCTCGGTCCCCAACGCGCGGTGCATGAGCGGCGCGCAGTGGGCGCCGGCGCGGCACGCGATCCCCCACCCCGAGGACAGCGCGTCGGCCACCTCCGCCGAGTCGAGCCCGGCCACGCCCACCGCCACGATGGATCCGCAGCGCTCGGGCGCCTCCGGCCAGCCGCCGTACACCGTCACGCCCGGCACGCCGGCCACGCCCTCGTAGAGCCTCCGCGCGAGCGCGTGCTCGCGCGCGCCCACCGCCGCGGGCCCGCCGTTCTTCTCGATAAACGCGATGCCCGCCGCAAGGCCCGCCAGGCCGTGCGCGTTCAACGTCCCCGCCTCCAGGCGCGTGGGCCACTCCTGCGGGTGTCGCCGCTCGAAGGAGTGCACGCCGGAGCCGCCCTCGGCCCAGGGCCGCACGTCGATGCCCTCTGCCACGGCCATCCCGCCCGTGCCCTGCGGTCCCATGAGGCCCTTGTGGCCGGTGAAGCAGACCACGTCGAGCCCCATCGCAGCCATGTCCAGCGGCACGGAGCCCGCCGTCTGCGACGCGTCCACCAGGCAGAGCGCCCCGGCCGCGTGCGCTATCTGCGCCACGCGCGCCACGTCGACGAGGTTTCCCGTCACGTTGGAGCCGTGCGTCACCGCCACGAGGCGCGTGCCGGGCGTGACCAGGCGCTCGAGCTCGTGCATGCAAAGGTATCCGCGCTCGTCGCAGCCAGCGTAGACAACCTCGACGCCTCGCTCGTCTGCCAGCCGCGCGAGCGGGCGCAGCACGGAGTTGTGCTCCAGCACCGTGGTGACCACGCGGTCGCCTGGCCCCACCAGGCCGGAGAGCGCGGCGTTGAGCGCCGCGGTCGAGTTGGCCGAGAAGCACACGTGGTCGGCGCGCGGGCAACCCAGAAGCGCCGCAACCGCCTCGCGGCAGCGCCAGACCGTGCGGCCGGCGTCGAGCGCTCCGGCCGACGCGCCGCGCCCCGCGTTGCCGAGCGACCCCATCGCCGCCACGACGGCGTCCACGACCTCCTGCGGCTTGCGCATCGTCGTCGCCGCGTTGTCCAGGTAGATCATCGACCCCACGTCCTTCTCGCCCGTCTGTTAGTTGGGGACTGTCCCCAACTAACAGAACTCCAGGAGCTCGATCACGGCCATGGCCTCCACGGGCACGCCGTCGGCCGCCAGCGCCGCCGCGAGCTCCTCGCGAGCCTCCGGCGCCGTCTTCCACGCCAGGCCGCAGCCGGCCGCAACCTCGCCGGGCACCGGGATCATCCGCCCGGGGAGGCCCCGCCGCTGGCAGCACTCCTCGCATGACATCGCCGCCGCCGTGGTGGGAAACGTCACCACCAATGACGGCACCCGCACGCGTGCCATCGCCCGCGCCCGGCCCTAAGGCCTCACCACGAGGCTTGCGCCCGTGAGACGCTGCGCGATCACGTACATGTTGGTAACCTCGCCCACGGCGAGCCGGTCCGCGATGCCGTAGTGATCGAGGCAGGTGCCGCAGGTGAGCACCTCCACGCCGGAGGCCGCAAGGCCGCGCAGGTCCTCGAGCGCGGCCGAGCCCTCGCAGCTGAGGTGCGCGCCGCCGTTGTAGAGCAGCACGGTCGCGGGCAGTTCGTCGAGCTGCGTGAGCGAGTAGACGAAGCTCCCCATGAGCTTGCGCCCCAGGACGTCGTCGCCGGTGCCCATGCACTCGGAGGTGATCGCCACCACGACCTTGCGCGCCGCAGGCGCGGCCGCGGACGGCGCGCCCGGCGTCGGCACCTCGCACGTCGCCGAATCGGCCTCCACGTCGCTCACCGCGAGCGCCGCCGAGGCCGCCACGGTCACGCGCCACTCCTTCTCGCCCAGGCGCTCGCTCGTCACCGTGCAGCCCTTGCCCTCGCCCATGCGCGTGAGGTTCTGCACCGCGATCTCGTTGTCCACGAGGGTCTCGACCGAGCCCGGGCCAGCCAGCGCGCCCAGCGCCTTCAGCGTCTTCACCACCGGAATCGGGCACGCGTCCCCGCGCGCGTCGATCGTGAGCACCGTGTCTGCCATGTTGTCTCCTCTCGGCCCGTCCGGGCCTTGCCGGCGGGCTAACGGGGCACCCGCACCTAGTCTCCTACTCCAAGGGTCAAAAAACACGCATTGGATGAGAACCATCGGCCATCGTCCCAGCCAAACACGACGTGACCCACATTGAATGCGTGTTTTTTCCCGACCCCTCCCTACTCCAGCTCCAGCGCCATGAGCGCCGCGCCCAGCGCCCCGGCGTAGCGCGCCTCCGGGCACGTCGCCACGGGTGCGCCGAGCTTCTCGCCCAGGAGCTCGACCACAAGCTCGTTGTCACAAAGCCCACCTGTGAGATAGTACGGCGTCGCGCCGCCCGCAGACCCCACGAGCGTCGCCACGCGGCAAACAACGCTCTCGATCACGCCGCGGGCGATGTTCTCCCGCGGCTCCCCGCGGCCCATGAGGCTGATGACCTCACTTTCCGCAAACACGGTACACATGCTCGTGATCTGCGTCGGCTCGCCTGAACGAGCCAGCGCGGAGAGCTCGTCGTGCCCCACCCCCAGCCGGTCCGCCATGATCTCCAGAAACCGACCGGTTCCCGCCGCGCACTTGTCGTTCATCACGAACTTAACCACACGACCGGCGCGCAGACGGATGACCTTGGTGTCCTGACCACCCACGTCGATCACGGTGCCTTCATCCCCAAAGAGTCGCGCCGCCCCGAGGCCGTGACACGTGATCTCGGTCACGACCTTGTCCGCGTACGGAACGGCCACGCGCCCGTAGCCGGTGGCGACCACGCGCGCATCGCCGGCACAGAGCGAGAACCCCGCCGCCTCGAGCGTCGCACGCGCCCGCTCGGCGGCGTCCACGCTGGAGAAGCCCGTGGGCATGAGCTCGGCATGCACAAGCGAGCCGTCGGCGTCCACCACGGCCACCTTGGTCGCCGTGGAGCCGATGTCAACGCCTATGCCCAAACGCCCGGCAGACACGTACTTCTCGCCCCTCTACAGCGTCTCGATGAACGCGGCGATGCGCGTCTCCAGCTGGCCGAGGTCGCCGGCGGAGTAATCGGTTTCCACTTTCATGTAAGGGATCCCCGCCCCCTCGACGGCGCGCTCCACCCGTGCGGACTCGACGTTGAAGGTATGGCACGCCGTGAGCACGCACTCGATCACGCCGTCCACCTGGTACTTCTCGGCCATCTCGAGCGTCGCGGCAAAGCGGTTGTCGTTGGGCGTCATGACGGAGCAGTTGATCTTGAGGTAGCGCTCGGCGATGGCGCGCAGGATGTCCGGCGCGTCCTCGTCCACCATGAAGCGGTTGGTGCGCTCGCCGGAGCAGTCGTCCTCGCAGACCACCACGCCGCCGTTGCGCTCGATGGTGGCGCCCACCTTGTTGATGACGCCGCCGACGGGGCAGCCCGTGATGAGGATGCGCTTGGCTCCCGCGCCGATGGGACTGCCGACCTCGGCGGCCTCCGCGTGGCGCTGCTCGCAGAGGCGCTCGAGGCTCTCCACGTAGGCGCGCACGTCAAAGTTGAACGTCCCGGCGAACATCGTGCTCATGAGCTCCACGCCGCTCATCGCGGGCGGCACGCTCCGCTGCAGGTCGTAGAGGGCCAGGATCGCGCGACGCAAACGGTTGCGCAGACGCGCGGCCTCGCGCAGTGCGTCGTCGGTAATCTGGATGCCGTAGAGCCGCTCGAGCGCCTCCTTGAGGCCAACGACCTCCTGGTACCAGCCCTCGCGCTCATGCGCGCGGGAACGGCCCTGCGGCAGGTGCAGCACGTAGGTGGGCTTGAGCTCGTTCAGCAGCTCGTACATCTTCTTCTTGCCGTCACACGTGGTCTCGCCCACGATGAGGTCGGAGAAGTGCGTGAACGGGCACTTCTGCGAGTACGCGAAACCGTAGGTTGACTTGATCAGCGGGCAGAGGTTGGCCGGCAGGACCTCCTCGGCCACGGGGATGACCTCGTCGGAGGTGCCGCAGAGCCCCACGCCCGAGGCGCCGGCCGCGTCTATCACCTCAAGCGGCGTGTAGCTGCAGAGATAGCCCACCAGACGACCGCCCGCCTGCTTGAAGTCCTTTACCTTGAGGAAGCTCTGACGGCGCTGCTCGTTGAACTCCTCGAAGGTGCGCGGCAGCTCGATGGTGGCAGCGTCGATCATGGGCCCTCCCCGGGTCTGGTCAAAAAAGTGTTTGGTATCCAAACAAAGAGTAATACAGCGTTGTAGTTTGGAAACTACAATGACTGTGAGCGGTAGGATAGCTTCGAGGAACATCGTCGAGGAGGTGCGCGTGACACTTGCGGAGGTGTTGGGCGTGAGCACGGGCGTGACGTCGGTCATAGGCAGCGGTGGCAAGACGTCGCTTCTGGCGGCACTGGCACGCGAGCTGCCGGGCACGGTCGTGCTCACCACGACCACGCACATCCGGCCGTTCGCGGGCGTGCCGCTCGTGACCTCAGCCGACGCCGACGACGTGCGCGCGGCGCTCGCGGAGTCGCGCGTCGTCTGCGTGGGCTCGCAGGCCGAGAAGGACGGCAAGCTCGTGACTCCCAAGCTGGGCATGGACGTCCTCGCCGAGCTCGCGCACCACGTCCTCGTGGAGGCCGACGGCTCGCGGCGGCTCCCCCTCAAGGCGCACGCCCCCTGGGAGCCGGTCATACCCGCGTGCTCTGAGCGCACGGTCCTCGTGCTCGGCGCGTCCGGGCTCGACCACCCCGTGCGCGAGGTCGTCCACCGACCAGAGCGCTTCTGCGAGCTCGCCGGCTGCACGCCGGACGACCTTGCCACGCCCGAGCTCGTGGCGCGCGCCGCCAACGCCGAGGCTCTCGCCGACGTCGCGCTCGTCAACCAGGCCGATGCCGCTCCGGAGGCGGCCCGCGATCTCGCCGCCCTTCTCGCTACCCCGGCCTATGTGGGCAGCGTCCGCGCCGGAACAATCACCCTGCCCTAACGCCCGCTCCCCAGCGGCCCGCCCCACCTCTCGGCAGGCTCATTATTCTCGGTTGCTTTCTGAGGACCGAAACGGCGACGCCCGCCGACTTCCTAAGCGGGAGTTTCTCGAAGAGCGCTCCTGCGTGGAAGTCGGCGGGCGTCCCCACCGGTGAGGCTCTGCCTACAGGTAGGCCACTGCCTTGATCTCGACCTTGGCGGCCTTGGGCAGCGCGGCCACCTCAAAGGCGGCGCGGCTGGGGTACGGCGCCGTGAAGAACTCGCCGTAGACCTCGTTCATCGCCGCGAAGTCCGCGATGTCGTCGAGAAGGACGGTGACCTCGGCGACATCGGCCATGCTCGCGCCGGCGGCCTCGAGGATGTTCTTGATGTTGGTCAGGCTCTGACGGGTCTGGGCCTGGATGTCCTCGCCGGCGAACTCGCCGGTGGCCGGGTCGATCGGCAGCTGGCCGGACACGTGGATCGCACGGGTCGCGGGAGCGGCCACCGCCGCGGAGTAGGGGCCGAGCGCCGCGGGCGCCTTGTCGGTGACGATTGCCTCGATTGCCATGTTCTTCTCCTTCTGCTTGAGGGGGACGTCCCCCACTTTACGACTGACTGTTGACTATCTTGCCACGTAGCGGCCGGGGGTGACGCCGGTGGGCTCGCCGTCGCGGGCCACGAGCTCGCCGCCCACGTAGACGAGGTGCGCGCGGCCGTGCGCCTCGAAGCCCTCCCACGGCGTGTAGTCCACGGCCTGGTGCTGGGTCGCCGCCGAGATGGTCCAGCGCGCCGACGGGTCCCACACGCAGACGTCGGCGGCCGCGCCCACGGCGAGCCGACCGCGCTCCGGCCACAGGCCGAAGGTGCGCGCCGGGCCCTCCGCCAGCAGGCGGCAGAGTCCCTCGGGGCCGAGCTGGCCCTCGAAGCTCGTGGCCATCACGGCCGGCCGGTGCTCGATGCCGGGGCCGCCGTTGGGGATCTTGGTGAAGTCGCCGCGGCCGCGGTCCTTCTGGCCGCGCAGGTTGAACGAGCAGTGGTCCGTCGCGATGGAGTCGACCTCGCCGGAGAGCACCGCCTCGCGGAGGGCCCGCACGTCGGCCGGCTTGCGCAGCGGCGGGCTCATCACGTACTTGGCGCCCGCAAAGCCGTCCTCCCCCGCCTCGAGGTAGCGCGTGTCGTCCAGCGTGAGGTACTGCGGGCAGGTCTCCACGTAGATGCCCTGCTGGCCGCGGGCGCGGGCGGCGCGCACGGCGAGAAGACCGAGCTCCGTGGACAGGTGCACCACGTTGACGCGCGCGCCCGCAATCTGGGCCAGGTAGAGTAGGCGGCTCACCGCGTCCGCCTCGGCCTCGGCCGGACGGGAGAGCGGGTGCCCCTCCGGCCCCGTGATGCCGGCGCCCAGCACGCGCCGCTGCAGCTCGTTCACCACGTCGCCGTTCTCGCAGTGCACGCAGAGGACGGCGTCCAGGTCGCGGACAACCTCCAGGCAGCGCAGCGTCTCGGCGTCCGTGAGCCGCAGGTGGTCGTAGGCGAGGTAGGTCTTGAAGCTGCTCACTCCCGCCTCGCGCATGCGGCGCATCTGAGCCGGCGAGTCCTCGGCCCACTCGGCGATCGCCATGTGAAAGCCGTAGTTGGCCGTGCAGCCGGCGCCCGAAGCCGCGCGCGCCTGCCACTCGGCCAGCGCCTCGTCCATCGTGACGCCGCGATCGGCCGTGGCGTAGTCCACGATGCAGGTGGTACCGCCGCAGGCCGCGGCGCGCGTCCCGGTCTCGAAGCTGTCCGCCGTCCAGTCCATGCCGGTCCAGCACTGCAGGTGCGTGTGGGCGTCGATGAAGCCGGGGAAGACCCAGCAACCCGCCACGTCCTCGACCTCGTCGCCGGGCGCGGGCTCGATGCGGGCCGCCAGGCCCACGATCTTGTCGCCTTCCAGCGCGAGGTCGCCGCGGCGAAGGCCATCAGGCGTGACCAGCGTGCCGTTTGCGAGAATCCTTCTCATCGGCTCTCCCCTCCTCTCGTATTTGACAGTGGCGGAAGGCTTGACAGTGGCGTCAGGTTTGACAGTGGCGTCAGGTTATATTGTCAAATCATTCCGATTTGACAATATAACCTGACGCCACTGTCAAACCTGACGCCACTGTCAAGCCTTCCGCCACTGTCAAATACCTCTCTCCGTCAGCGCGTCCTCAAGGCGCGCCAGGTCCTCCCGCGTGTCCACGTCGTCGAGCTCCCGCTCGTCAGCCGCCTCCACCAGGCGCACCCGGTCCGCGAGCTCGGCATGGCCGGCGAGAAGTGCGCGCCCCCCGGTGTCATTGTCCATCCGCGCGAGTGCGTCGAGCATGTCCGCCGGCCAGAGCACCGGATTTGCCGGCTGACCGCGCCACGCCAGGCGCACGATGGCCGTGGGCTCGCGCGTGAGCGCGGCGACCATGGCGCGCACGCTCTTCTCGGTAAGGAGCGGCTGGTCGCCGGTCACGAACAGACAGCCCGCGCGACGCCCCAGCGCCTCCAGGCCCGCGCGCATGGTGTCGCTCTTGCGCGGACCCGTGGCGCGCACGCAGCGCACCCCGAGCCGCCCGCAGAGGTCCTCGACCGCGTCCCAGCGCGTCACGACCACCACGTCGAGCAGGTCGGCGGGCAGCGCTGCGAGCGTGCGCTCGAGCACGGGCGTGCCGGCCAGCGGCGCCACGAGCTTCTCGCCCGCGACACCGCCAAATCGCGTCCCCTCCCCGGACGCCATGACCACGCATCCCAGGCGCGCCACGTCGGCAAAGCCCGAGAAGCACGTCTCGTAGGCGGCGGCGAGCGCCCAGCGGCTCGCGCGCTCGAAAGCTCGGTAGCGCTCGATGAGGTCGAGCGCCTGCGCGGTGAGCCTCGACCCGCCGCCGCCCGTGCCGCCGACCGTGCGCTCCGTCAGCGGGAAGCCAAAGGCGAGCTCCGCGTCGCGCACGAGCCGCGTGGCCTTGGTGTAGGCCATGCCCATGTCGATGGCGGCGGCGCGCAGGCTTCCCAGCTCGCCCACGCGCTCCAGCAGGTCGACGGGGCCGGGCCCAAAGACCCGGCGCCCGTCGTCGCCCAGAAGATATGCCCTGAGGTCGGGTCTCATGCCCCGCGCTCCCCCGTTCTTCTGTCAATTGGGGACAGTCCCCAAATCACATAAAACTTTTCTGTAAATTGGGGACTGTCCCCAACCTGCAGACTACCCGCGTACGATGGTACCCGTCTTGCCGGCGATGCCGTCGCTTGCCTTCTCGAGGAGCGTGATCAGCGACGAGCGGCCCGCGCCGGACTGCGCGAACGCGAGCGCCGCCTGGACCTTGGGCAGCATCGAGCCGGGCGCGAACTGGCCCTCGCCCACGTAGCGCTCCACGTCGGCGGGCGTGAGCTCGTCGAGCCAGCGCTGATCGGGCTTGCCAAAGTTCACGGCGACCTTCTCCACCGCGGTCAGGATCACGAGGAAGTCGGCGTCGAGCTGCTCGGCGAGCTTGGCCGCCGCGAAGTCCTTGTCGATGACCGCCGCGGCGCCCTTGAGGTGGTTGCCCTCGGTCTTGAACACGGGGATGCCGCCGCCACCGCAGGCCACGACCACGTGGTTGGTCTCCACGAGCGAGCGGATGGTGTCCAGCTCCACGATGCCCACCGGCTTGGGTGAGGCCACCACGCGACGGTAGCCGCGGCCCGCATCCTCGACCACGTTGTAGCCGCGCTCCGCGATCATGCGGTCGGCCTCCTCGCGCGTCATGAAGGCGCCGATCGGTTTGGTGGGGTTAGCGAAGGCCGGGTCGGCGGGGTCGACCTCGACCTGCGTGAGCACGGTGGCCGCGCCCACTTCGATCCCGCGGTCGAGCATCTCCTCGCGCAGGGCGTTCTGCAGGTCGTAGCCAATGTAGCCCTGGCTCATAGCCACGCAGACCGAGAGCGGGCACGGGATGTACTTCTCGGGGTCGGAGCGCGTGAGCTGGGTCATTGCCTCCTGGATCATGCCCACCTGCGGGCCGTTGCCGTGCGCCACCACGACCTCGTTGCCCTGCTCGATGAGGTCCACGATCGCGCGCGCCGTGTGCTTGACCGCCTCCATCTGCTCGGGCAGGTTGTTGCCCAGGGCGTTGCCACCCAGAGCGATGACGATACGCTTAGACATTTGATGCCCTCTCAACGTAAGGACGGGGCCGCCCATAAGTCAGTGAGCGACTTCTGCGCGAGGCGCAGCGAGCGAACGACTTATGGGCGGCCCTCACCCGGACGAGCGATTGTTACTACGCCTGGTTCCAGCGGGGCTTGGCCGCGGCCTCGAGCGCCGCGAGCGTGGCCACGGGGTCCTTGACCTTCTGCAGGAAGATCATGGCCGCGATGGCGTACGGCTTGTAGCTGGCCTCCTTGTACATGCCCACGCGGTGCATGTCAAAGACGTCGGCCATGACCTCGCCGTGCTCGCAGGAGACGCCGGAGATGTCGGCGGGCAGCGGGTGCATGTAAATCGTGTCGTCGCCGTGAGCGGTCTTGGCCATGAGCTCGCGCGTGGAGCACCAGTCCATGTGGGTGGCGTTCTGGGCGAGAAGCTCCTTCTCCAGCGCCTTGATGCCGGCGTCGTCGCCCTCGGCGTAGAGGTTGGTGCGCTTCTCCATGGCGGCGTAGGGGGCCCAGCTCTTGGGGATGACGATGTCGGCGCCCTCGAAGGCCTCGGCCATGGTGTTCACCTGCTTGAAGGTGCAGCCGGACTCGGCGGCGTAGGCCTTGGCGGCCTCCACGCGATCGCCCATGAGGTCGTAGCCCTCGGGGTGGGCCAGCGTGACGTCCATGCCAAAGCGCGGGAGCAGCGAGATGAGCGACTGCGGGCAGGAGAGCGGCTTGCCGTAGCTCGGGGAGTAGGCCCAGGTCACGGCCACCTTCTTGCCGCGGAGGTTCTCCAGGCCGCCAAACTCCTCGATGAGGTAGAGCATGTCGGCGGAGGACTGGGTCGGGTGGTCGGAGTCGGACTGCAGGGAGATGAGGGTCGGGCGGTGGTCGAGCACGCCGTCCTTGTAGGCCTCGTCAACGGACTCGGCGACCTCGGCCATGTAGGCGTCGCCCTTGCCGATGTACATGTCGTCGCGGATGCCGATGACGTCGGCCATGAAGGAGATCATCGTGGCGGTCTCGCGGACGGTCTCGCCGTGGGCGATCTGGGACTTGCCCTCGTCGAGGTCCTGGAGCTGGAGGCCCAGGAGGTTCGTGGCCTTGGAGAACGAGAAGCGCGTGCGGGTGGAGTTGTCACGGAAGAGCGACACCGCGAGGCCGGAGTCAAAGATGCGCGGGGAGATGTTGCGCTCGCGGAGGTTGCGCAGGGCGGCGGCCACGGCATAGAGGGCGCGCAGCTCGTCGGTGGTCTTGTCCCAGGTGTGCAGGAAGTCGGCGTTGTACATGCCAGAGAAGTCGTAGCCCTTGAGCTCGTCGAGAAGCGCGGAGAAGTCCTTGGCCATTGTGGTTTCCTTTCAATCGAATACGTGAGACGTACGGGTCAGTCCTAAGTCAGCGAGCGCCGTTGTGACGGAGCAGATTGCCCCGAAGGAGGAGGGCGCACGCCTGGAGTGCGGCGCCCGACGAGTGAGGGGCAAGATGCCCGTCACAACGGTGCGCAGCGTCGAGAACGTTACTTGATGTCGTTGTCGGTGGCGCCGGCGCGGAAGACGGTGACGTCGCCGGTCTTCTTGGACGGGTCGTAGAGGTTGAGCGCGGCTGTGTAGAGCGCGGCGCAGGTCACGAGGTCCTGCTTGTAGGTGACCTCGTTGGGCGCGTGCGCCTGGCTCTCGGCGCCGGGGCCAAAGCCCACGCAGGGGATGCCGTAGCGACCCTGGATGGAGACGCAGTTGGTCGAGAAGGTCCACTTGTCCGTGAGCGGGCGGCCGGCGCGCTTGTCCATGGAGGCCTCGCAGCCGATGCGCTCGTCGCCGTAGAGGGCGTGGTGCGCGTCAACGAGGGCCTGGACGTGGGCCGCGCTCTCGGCGTTGATCCACGTGGGGAAGTAGGCCTCGGTCTCGTAGACGGTGCCCTTCCAGCTCGGGCGATCGTACATGTACATGGAGACCTTGACGTCGTCGCCGTACTTCTTGACGGACGGAAGGTCGCGGATCTCCTGGAGGCAGGAGTCCCAGGTCTCGCCGGCGGTCATGCGGCGGTCGATGGAGATCGCGCAGGAGTCGGCGACGGCGCAGCGGCTCGGGGAGGTGTAGAAGATCTGGGAGACGGTGCAGGTGCCGCGGCCGAGGAAGCGCGCATCCTCGAAGTGCTCGGGGTTGTACTTGGGGTCGAGCATCTTGACGAGGCCCTTGATGTCGGTGGACTCGTCGCAGCCGTTGTTGTTGAGGGCGCGGACGTCGGCGATGATGTCGGCCATCTTGTAGATGGCGTTGTCGCCGCGGTCGGGCGCGGAGCCGTGGCAGGAGACGCCGTGGACGTCGACGCGAATCTCCATGCGGCCGCGGTGGCCACGGTAGATGCCGCCGTCGGTGGGCTCGGTGGAGATCACAAAGTCAATCTTCTCGCGCGCGTCCTCGGGGCCGTCGAAGTACTTGTTGACGATGTACTGCCAGCACATGCCGTCGCAGTCCTCCTCCTGGACGGAACCGACGACCATGATCTTGTAGCCCTCGGGGATCAGTCCCAGGTCCTTCATCATCTTCGCGGCGTACGTAGCGGACGCCATGCCGCCCTCCTGGTCGGAGCCGCCGCGGCCGTAGATGAGCTCGTCGGTCTCGTAGCCCTCGTAGGGGTCGGCCTCCCAGTTGTCGCGGTTGCCGATGCCCACGGTGTCGATGTGGGAGTCGATGGCGATGATCTTGTCGCCCTCGCCCATCCAGCCGATGACGTTGCCCAGGCCGTCGACCTCGACCTTGTCAAAGCCGAGCTTCTCCATCTCGGCCTTGATGCAGGCCACGACCTCGCCCTCCTCGCAGGACTCGGAGGGGTGGGAGATCATCGCGCGCAGGAAGGCGGTCATGTCGGGGCCGTACGCCGCCGCCGCGCTCTTGATCTCGTCGAAGTTCAGTTCCTTGGCCATTTTGCTTACGTCCTTTCTGACGCTTCCGTTGTGTCTTGTGCCGAGAAGAACCCGTTCTTCTCGCTCTCCCCTACTCGGCGGGGTACGCGCCCTCCCAGACGACCTTGCGGTAGTTCACGGGATCGGTGTCTCCCTCGGTCGAGAACATGAGCACGGAGCTCTTCTCGTCCAGGCCGATGGCATCGCGGAGCTCGGCGTACTCGTCGGACTCCATGAGCGTGGTGATCAGGCCCGCGCCCACGGCGCCGGACTCGCCGGAGATGACGCGCGGGTCGCCCTTCTTGGGGGCGCCGAGGACGCGCATGCCCTTGGCGGCGACCCAGTTGGGGCAGCTCACGAAGACGCTCACGTGGTTGCGCAGGATGTCCCAGCCCAGGGTGTTGGGCTCGCCGCACGCGAGGCCCGCCATGATCGTGGGCATGTCGCCGTCCACGATGCGAGGCTCGCCGTCGCCGGCCAGGGCGCCCTTGTAGAGGCAGGCCGCGGTGTCGGCCTCCATCACCACGAAGATGGGCGGGTTCTCCGGGAAGAGGTTGGTGAAGTAGCCCACGACGCCGCCGGCAAGGGAGCCCACGCCGGCCTGAACGAAGACGTGCGTCGGGCGCTCGACGCCGGCAGCGCGCAGCTGCTCGGCCGCCTCGGAGGCCATGGTGCCGTAGCCTTCCATGATCCAGGACGGAATCTCCTCGTAGCCCTCCCAGGCGGTGTCCTGCACGATGACGCCGTTCTCGCAGGCCTCGGCCTCGGCGGCGGCCATGCGGACGCACTCGTCGTAGTTGACGTCCTCGATTGTGACCTCGGCGCCCTCGGCGGCGATGTTGTCAAAGCGGCTCTTCACGCTGCCCTTGGGCATGTGCACGACGGCCTTCTGGCCGAGCTTGTTGGCGGCCCAGGCCACGCCGCGGCCATGGTTGCCGTCCGTGGCGGTGAAGAAGGTGGCCTGGCCGAAGTCGCGGGCGAGCTCGTCGCTCGTGAGGTAGTCGTAGGTCATCTCGGAGACCGGGCGGCCGATCTTCTGGGCGATGTAGTTGGCCATGGCGAAGGAGCCGCCAAGCACCTTGAAGGCGTTGAGGCCAAAGCGGTAGGACTCGTCCTTGACGGCGAGGTTCGCGAGGCCAAGCTCCCCCGCCAGCGCGTCGAGCTTGGCGAGGGGCGTGACGTCGTACTGCGGGAAGCTCCGGTGGAAGCTTCGGGCTGCCTCCACGTTCTCAAGGGACATGATGCCCAGGTGCGCATCGTCGCTCTTGGGCATCTTGTTGACAACCCACTTGATCTTCTCGCTCACGCTTCCTCCTTGCTTCGCCTGCGTGCGTGCCAACTTTTTGTCTGCTTACCAAACAGAAAGTTTGTTAGCCCATATATTCCCACATTTCAAGGGTGTTGCAAGGGGATTTTTTTCTGCGCGGTGAGCGTCGCGTTTGCATCGGCGAGCGGTGTCGACCGTGCGTGCCACTTCACAACCAGCACACGGCCAAACGCGGGTCGGCTGATGTCACTTCGGAATGGTGTGCGAGTGCAATCCGCACGCGAAATCGGGTGCCGGAGAAGCCTTCGCTCTGCAATTTGGCCCTTCGATCCTTTTTTCGCGGCTCCCACGAACAAAAGTCGCCTTCGATCCATGCGAAATGAGCTGTATTTGCTTCGACTCTCTCGGATGGATTCACTATTGATTGTATTTATTTAAGTTTTCTAAAGCAGACCATCGTCGCTGGCCAAAAATCGCATGGATTGAAGGCGACTTTTGTTTTCTGGAGCCCGGCAAAATGGATCGAAGGGCGTTTTTGCACGGTCGGGCGCCCCATAGGGGCGCCCGACAAGGCGATTCCTCAATTGTTGCCGGCCGCGCCGCCCGCCGAACGCCCGTCCCTAGAAGGTCACGTTGCCAAACTCGGAGAGACGCAGGTCGGGGTTGTGCTCGATCGCCCAGTCGAGGTTCCACTGGCTCGTGAAGAGCAGCAGCTTGCCCCCGCGCATGTCCTCCACGCGAAGCGTCTCCCTCGTGAGGTTGAGCGAGCGAATGTCCACCTCGCCTTCAGACTCGTCGATCCAACGAATCAGGCTGTAGGGCAGCGGCGAGCGGTAGACCTCGACGTGGTACTCGCTCTTGAGGCGCTGCTCGAGCACCTCGAACTGCAGCACGCCGACCACGCCCACGATCACGCGCTCCATGCCGGCTCCATACTCGCGGAAGATCTGGATGGCGCCCTCCTGCGCGAGCTCCTCCATGCCCTTGACGAACTGCTTGCGCTTGAGCGTGTCAACCTGCTCGATGCGCGCGAAGTGCTCGGGCGCGAAGGTGGGGATTCCGGCGTAGCGGACGTGACCGCCCACCTTGCACAGCGTGTCGCCGATGGAGAAGATGCCCGGGTCGAAGAGGCCCACGATGTCGCCGGCATACGCCTCGTCCACGGTGGCGCGGTCGTCGGCCATCATCGCCGTGCCGGTCGCGAGCTTGATCTTGCGGCCACCCTGGACGTGCCAGGCGTCCATCCCGCGCTCGAACTTTCCCGAGCAGATGCGCAGGAAGGCGATGCGGTCACGGTGGTTCTTGTCCATGTTGGCCTGGATCTTAAAGACGAAGCCGGAGAAGTCCGGGTCCGCGGCCTCCACCGGCTCGCCCGTCTCGGCGTCAACGTGGGCCGACGGCGCAGGCGCCAGGCGCAGGAAGTCGCGCAGGAACGGCTCCACGCCAAAGTTGGTGAGCGCCGAGCCAAAGAAGACGGGGCTGAGCTTGCCCGTGCGCACGGCCTCGAGGTCGAACTCGTGGTCCGCGCCGTCGAGCAGCTCGATGTCGTCCATGAGGTTGCGGTGGTTCTCCTCGCCGATGAGCTCGTCGAGGGCGGCGTCGCCGAGCTCGGCCTCGACCTCGTTCACGCGCTTGGTGGCGTTGGCGCGGCCGTCTCCCTCGAAGGCGAGGACGTGTCGGCTCGCACGGTCGAAGACGCCGCGGAACGTGCGGCCGTTGCCGATGGGCCAGTTCATGGGGTAGGTGCCGATGCCGAGCACGCTCTCGATCTCCTCCATGAGGTCGAAGGGGTCGCGCGTCTCGTGGTCGAGCTTGTTCACGAAAGTGAAGATGGGGATGCCGCGCAGCGCGCAGACCTTGAAGAGCTTGACGGTCTGGGCCTCGACGCCCTTGGCGCCGTCGATCACCATGACGGCGGAGTCGGCCGCCATGAGCGTGCGATAGGTGTCCTCGGAGAAGTCCTGGTGGCCGGGGGTGTCGAGGATGTTCACGCAGCAGCCGCCGTAGGTGAACTGCAGGACGGACGAGGTCACGGAGATGCCGCGCGCCTTCTCGATGTCCATCCAGTCCGAGACCGCGTGCTTGGCGCTGGACTTGCCCTTGACCGAGCCGGCGCTCTGGATGGTGCCGGTGTAGAGCAGGAGCTTCTCGGTGAGCGTGGTCTTGCCCGCGTCCGGGTGCGAGATGATGGCAAACGTGCGGCGCGAGGCGATCTGTTCGGCAAGGCTGGCGCTGGGCATGGGTCTTCTTTCGTGTCGTGCGGTGATTCGAAGGGGTGATTCCTTCGCATCTGTTTTCGTATTCGGCCCAGCCATTGTAGCGAGAAGCGCGGGCGCGGGACACGGCTTCGGCCGTGTTCACCGTGTTTCCCCGGACAAAGTGGCGCCATGATGAGGGGCGGGCTTTGTCCGGGGAAGCATGGTGATGCGCGGGCGAGAAGAACGCGCGGGTGCAGGGTTTGTCGGAAGTGACTTACAGAACCGTCACAGCCACATGCGAGCTGAGACGAGCGGGCATACTCACCTCAATCGAAACGAGGAGGGAACATGGACCGCTGCAAGAGCATGCGCGCGTGCGAGTTGATGGCTGGGTTCGAGGAGGCGATCGCACGGGAGCCGGCATCGAGGGGATCGGCCGAGGCCGCCGCGGTCATCGGACAGGCATGCCAGGTCCTGCGCAGCGGCAACGTAAGCTACAAGGCGCGCGACTACGCGCTGGCGCGGGCACACGGGCACTTGCGGAGGCTCATCGGCTTTGACGACCTTGCGCTCTCGGACGAGGCACGGGATCGCTGGCGGGAGCTGGACGCCTTCGTATGCGGGCCGGCGCTCAAGGACCTGCGCGGCGTCGGCGGGGCGGGCGTGGCGTGAGGCAGGCCAGCTCGCCGCGACATTGCGCTGCACCTCTCCTGCCTCAACCTCCCGCAAACACGTCGAGAAGAACGGGAAGATGCGGCTTTCGACAGGAGCAGTGACATGTCCACCCTCGACATGTTGGATGATTGCAAATGGAGGCCAAGGCCATCGATCGCCGCCCCACTCATCAGGAAGAGCCCCTCGGCTGTGTTGGCTTCACGCGCTCATTGCCGACCTCGCCCACGCACCCCGCGCAGGGTGCGACCCTTGCTCGTGCGCCGCCGAGGTCATATCCGTGTTTCCACCCACGCACCCGCGTAGGGTGCGGCCTGGACGGCGTGGACGGCCGTGATGACGTCGGAGTTTCTACCCACGCACCCCGTGTAGGGTGCGACATACGCTGGTCCCCATGAGCCAGTACACCTAAACGCATTCGGATCACCTCTTATGCTCCCCAAACTGCTACACTTTACTCAGTTTTTTTGACTCAACTTTTTTGAGTAAAATGAGGTGAGCGAAATGGAGTTCATCGGACGCGAGCGCGGGCAGGCAAAGCTCATCAAGCAGTTCTCCTCCCCCGCCCAAAACGCAACGCTCATCTACGGCAGGCGCCGCGTCGGCAAGAGCGAGCTCATCCTCCACACGATGCGCCAGGCTCAGACCACTGGCACGCGAACCATCTATTACGAGTGCCGACAAACCACGGCCGAGAGCAACGTAAGCAGCCTGTCCGAGGTCATTGGCAGCGCCTTCGACATGCCCCCGCTCGCCTTCGCCAGCATAGAGGCGGCGCTTCGGTTCGTCCTCGAACGCGCGCTTAGCGAGAAGATCGTACTCGCCATCGACGAGTACCCCTACCTGCACGACGTCGTGAGGGGGATGGATAGCATCCTGCAGGTTCTTCTCGATGAGTATCGAGACCGCTCGAAACTCTCCCTCGTGCTCTGCGGCTCATACGTCGAGGTCATGAAGTCCCTGCTCGAGCAGGACAACCCCCTCTATGGGCGCGTCGATCTCAAGATCAACCTTCAACCGATGGACTACCTAGAGTCTTCGCAGTTCTACCCCGAGCGCCCGTGCGCGGACAAAGTGCGGCTGTACAGCGTGTTCGGAGGGATTCCGTACTACAACCGCCTCATCGAGCGCGGCAGATCCGTGCGCGAGAACCTCATCAACCTCGTTCTCCAGCCAGACGCGCGCCTCGAGGACGAGGTTCCCGCCTACCTGCTCTCCGAGGTCTCAAAGATCGGCAACGCGCACGAGGTCTTTCTCGCCCTTGCAGATGGACACACGCGCTACAAGGACATCCTCAGCCAGTCCCACATCTCAAGCGGCGCCACGCTCGTGAACGTGCTCAACAAGCTGATTGAGATGCAGCTCGTCGACCGGCGCGCGCCCATCAACGACCCAACGAACAAGAAGCGAACATCCTACGTCATTTGCGACGGGCTCACGAGGTTCTACTATCGCTACGTCTTCCGGTATCTCTCGCAGCGCAGCGTGCTCGACCCCGGAACCTTCTACGACCGCTACGTGAACGATGACTTTGAGCAGCAGTTTGTCCCGCATGCCTTCGAGGAGGTGTGCCGCCAGCACCTCGTGAGGCAGAACCGTGCGGGCAACATCGAGCCGCCCTTCGACCTGATTGGCACGTACTCCTACGACGACCCGGCAACGAGGACAAACGGACAGTTCGACGTGGTCACCAGAGACCCGATGGGCTACACGTTCTACGAGGCGAAGTTCCGTTCAACGCCCGTGACCCAGCGAATGATCGACGAGGAGATCGAGCAGGTGCAGCGGACGGGGCTTCTGTGCCACCGGTACGGGTTCTTCTCGCGCTCTGGGTTTGAGTCGGTCGGCGACAAGCGGACAGTGCTTATCGGGCTGGAGGAGATGTACGAGTAGGCCGCGGCGCGCCGGCCCCGAGCCCCCGAGGCCAGCGCGCCCTGTCGGCCATCACCTACACCGTCATGCCACCATCGACGGCCAGGACCTCGCCCGTCACGTAGGACGCGAGGTCGCTCGCCAGGTAGACGAAGGCGTTGGCCACGTCCTCGGGCTGGCCCACGCGACGCAGCGGGATGCCGGCCGCAATGGGGGCGATCATCTCCTCGGGCAGGCTCGCCACCATGTCCGTGGCCGTGACGCCCGGCGCGACGGCGTTCACGCGGATGCCGCGCGGCCCCAGCTCGCGCGCGAGCGAGATCGTGATGCCGTTCACCGCGAACTTGGACATGGGATAGGCCACGCCGGAGGGCTGGCCCATCTTGCTCACCATGGAGCTCGTGTTGATGATGACGCCACCCTCGCCGAGCACGCGCGACGCCGCCTGGCAGCCGTTGAGCACGCCCTTGACGTTGATGTCGATGATCTTGTCGAACTCCTCGGCCGTGTAGGCGTCGAGCGGCGTGGACTGCGAGATGCCGGCGTTGTTGCAGACAATGTCGAGCCCGCCAAAGCGCTCCGCCACCTGGCGGAAGGCGGCCTCGAGCTCCGCCTCGTCGGCGACGCTCGGCCAGATGGCCATGACGGGGGCGTCCGGGTTCTCGGCCAAGATGCCGTCGAGGGCCTTCCGCGCGGTCTCCTCGCGGCTCCCGCAGAGCGCCACGTTGGCGCCCTCCTCCAGGAAGCGCTTGACGATGGCGAGGCCGATCCCGCGCGAGCCTCCGGTGACGACGGCGGTCTTTCCCTTGAGCAGCATGACGTTCCCTTCTGTGCTGATACGGATATGGGTTGCCCCTACCCTACCCTACCCAGCACAGGGCGAGAAGAACGCGGGGACATGGCGCCGCTCGGCGTAGGGCGCGACGTCACTCGGCGAGCGCGGGATGCAGGGCTGCGCCCCGGCCTCGCCCTACCGCACCTCGGCGCCGAACGGCCACAGCGTGAGCTTGGCCATCTTGAAGAGCTGCAGGCCAAACGGGATGCCGACGACGGTCACGCAGTAGATAGCGCCCTCGATGAGGTAGCACAGGGCTGACCACCAGCCGCCCAGGAGCAGCCAGACGACGTTGGCCGCCACCGACGGCGCGCCTCCGCCGTAGACGATCTCCTTGCCAAACGGCGCCAGGGTGAGGCTCGCCATCTTGAACGCCTGCCGCCCGATGGGGATGCCCACGATCGTGACGTGGCAGATCACGCCGACGATGAGAAAGCCGAGCGCCGTCACCCAGCCGCCCGTGAGGATCCAGATGAGGTTGAACAGCACGCTCAGACAGCCCATGGCAGACCTTTCGCACGACGAGACGACGCGACCGCGATGAGAAAAGTGTACCCGTGCGCGGCGAGAAGGACGCTGCGGCTTGAGGCGCCCGACGTGAGCCTCTAAAGCTCCGCCTCAGAACAGGCAGCCCTCGATGACGTCTGTGCCCCGTAGCGTATCGAGCCACTCGTCCGGTATCCCCTCGCTGCCGTAGACGATGCCGGCGAGCGCGCCGGCGACGGCGGCCGTGGTGTCCGTGTCGTCCCCGAGGTTCACCGCGGCGAGCGCGCACTCGGCGTAGCTTGTCGTGGTGGCCAGACACCAGAGCGCGGCGTCAAACGTGTCGCGCACGAAGCCACCGGAACGGATCTCGTCCACGGGGCGCGCGGCGACGTCGCCCGCCACGTCCGCCGGGCTCGCGCCGGCGATGAGGTCCCGCGCGATATGCACCATGGCGACGCACGCCTCCGTCGAGGTCGGGTGCGTGTGCGTGATCGCGGAGACGGCGCGCACCTCGTCGTCGGTGGCGTCGGTGAACGCAAGCGGGACCGTGCGCATGAGCGAGCCGTTGCCGTTGTCCCACTCCCCCGCAAGGCCGCGCCCGCGCTCGAGCGCCTCGCGCGTGGCGTTGCCGATGTCGAAGAGCCCGTCGATCGTGTAGGCGCCCTCGCGATACCACCGCACGAAGCGCCCGCGGATGTCGTCGACGTCAATGCGCCCCAGCTCACGGTAGCTGTCGCAGATTGCGAGCGCCATCGACGTGTCGTCACTCCACGTGCCCGCCGGCTGGTTGTGGCTGCCGTGGCCGACCATGTCCACACAGCGGAACGAGCCCCGCGGACGGAACTCGTACGGCACGCCCAGGGCATCGGCCACCGCCTGGCCGTAGATGCAGTCGCGAAGTGCTGGTGCGTGAGCCCGACTCCCGCTTCCGTCGCAGTGTCCGATCGCCCTTCTCTCACGCACGGTGTCGCGTCCCAACCCATCCCCTCCTCGCCCTAACGTCCTCATCGAGTCCCGTGCGCATCGCTGCCTCCCGTCGTCGCAGCCAACCTGACGGCACAGAGACTACGCGGATGAGCCTGCGCAGAGGTAAACCGTCGGGCGACATCTTCCCGGCGGGACCGACCGCCTAATGCGAGCCAAGCAGCGGCTGGTCAAAGGCGAAGAGCGCCTCGTTCACGGTCATGACGTCATGGACGCCGCGCGCGAGATAGAACTCGACGATCACATCGAACTTGCTGCTGTGCGAGAGCGTGAGCCCGACGCGCGCGAGAAGCTCCTGCGTCTGCGACAGCGTGAGGCTGAGCGCAAGCGCGAGCGCCAACGCCGTGGGCTTGCTCGGCCGATAGTCGGACTTGGAGCGAATCTTGGAGAAGAGCTGGCGGCTGAGGTTGGCCCGACGATATACCTGGGCGTCGGTGAGCCCCCGCTCGTCGATCAGCGCGAGCAAGGTCTCCGAGAAGGACGCGTCCAGGTGCGCCAGGCGCTCGGCGAGCTCGTCGGGCGCCCGCACGCCGCCATAGGCCGCAACGGGCGCAGAGCGCCGGGGCGCCGCTGCGACGGGGCGTGCCTCGGAGGCGCAGAGCTCCCGCAGCTCGGCACCGCGGTCGCGCAGGTGCGGGCTCTGGTCCACGTACGCATCGTCCACGTACTCGCACAGCTCGCCCATAAGCGCCACGCCCTGAGCCACCACGTCACGCGTGAAGACGACGAGCGTCACCTCAACGTCCGGGTGGTGGTCGAGAAACGCCGTCGCCTCCGCGCGCGCCACGTCGAGCGCCTCGCGCACGGGGTACCCAAAGATGCCGGCAGAGATGAGCGGGAACGCCACCGAGCTCGCGCCCAGGCGGGCCACCTCGGCAAACACGCTGCGGTAGCAGCTCTGCAGGAGCCCCCTCTCACCGCGCGCACCGCCGCGCCAGATGGGGCCCACCGCATGGACCACCCAGCGGCACGGCAGGCCAAAGCCCGGCGTGACCACCGCCGAACCCGTGGGGCAGCGCCCGATCTGCGCGCACGCGGCAGCCATCTCGCTGCGGCCCGCGCCGTCGAAGATCGCCCCGCACACGCCGCCACCGGCCATCAGCCGCTCGTTGGCGGCATTGACGAGCACGTCGGCGCGTACGTGCGCGATGTCGTTGCGGACGATGGAGAACGGCATGGTGACCTCCTACGCTGGCCTAGAGGAGATGGTAGCAGGGTCGCCGAAACGACTCCGGCGACCCCGCCCCCATCGTCCCGGGCAGACTCAGCCTGCCATCCAGCCGCCGTCCACGGGCAGGACCACGCCGTTGACGTAGCTTGCAGCGTCACTTGCGAGGAAGAGTGCAGCGGCGGCAATCTCCTCGGCGCTGCCCGGCGCCGGCGAGCAGTCGAGCACGGGCTTGATGCGGCCGTATCCGGCCGGATTGGGCACGCCCATCGACGTGGCGATCTCCGTGGCAATGCCGCCGGGAGCGATGCAGTTCGTGCGGATGCCGTCGGCCATGTACATGTAGGCGGTGTTCTTGGTGAGCGAGATGAGCGCGGCCTTGGAGGCGCAGTAGATGGCGCCGGCGCAGCTGCGCATGCCGCCGACGGACGCCACGTTGATGATCGCGCCCTTGGTGCCGGACGCCTTGAAGGCGTTCACCGCAGCGCGCATGGCCGCGAGCGGCCCATAGACGTTGACGGCCATGACCTGCTCGTACTTCTCGTCCGTGGCGTCACCGACGGGAGACATGTCGTCCATGATGCCCGCGTTGTTGACGAGGACGTCAAAGCCGCCGAAGGTCTTCTGGGCAAACTCGATCATGCCCTCGTTGACCTCACGGGAGGAGACGTCGCCGGGAAAGACCGCGACCTCGCCCGGAGCGTCCACCAGACTGTCCGCCAGCTCCTCGAGGCGCTCCTTGCGCCGTGCGACGGCCACCACCTTTGCCCCCTCGCGGGCGAAGAGCTCCACGATGGCGTGACCCATTCCCGATGACGCTCCGGTTACGACCGCAACCTTGTTCTCGAGCTGCATGCTTTTTCCCTTCTGCCATCGCGCGCCGGATGCGCGCGCTGTTCACTTACCGCGTGGCGAGGCTGGCGAGAAGAACGCTGCGGCGAGTGGGAGCACGTCTTTCGGCGGGCGGGTGGGGCGGAGGACGCCAACACGGGGGTGTAGATGGAAACGCCATCTCTATGCGAGGACTGGAATCCTATCCTTGGGCGAGACTCCCTTATTGAGCTCCTTCAGTCGGGCGAGAGAGATCTGATACTGTCCGGTCTTCGCAGGCTTCTTGCCGGCAAAGCGCTGCCAGACCGGCTTTCCCGGACCGTTGTAGACCTCGCTCAGCCGCCCCTCGCGGTCGATGCTAAACACCAGAAGATAGTCGGGTTCTTCATAGATTCCAACCGAGCGACGCTGGGTCGCCTTAATCTGCACGAGGCGTCCGTCGGGGGCTTTGCCGTCATGAGTCTCGCATCCAGCGGTAAACAAACTGATGCCGTATCTCTCGGCGGCAAACACCTCGCCGATACTCCCCACCAGATGACCGTCCGGCGTGAAGTGCCTGCCGGGATACATCTTCTCGAGCCTGGCAGTAAGCGCGTACAGCTCGTTGATGATGGAGGTCAGCTCCTGGGACTTAGCCATATCGAACGCACTCCAATCACATGACCGCCCAACTCGGGAACGCAGCTTTCAAAGCCGACCTACTCCGCCTCCAGCATCTTGGCCACCGGTCGAATCTTGAGCAGACCGTCAACGAGCCACGTGTACAGCTCGTCCCAATGCTCGGGCGTGACATCGGTATCCAAGCGCACAAGAAGCTCGCGAGACTTTTCGTTCCCCTCGTTCCAGGCGATCTTCCCGCCAAGAGAGGAAAGGACCTCGTCAACTTCGCTGCGACGGGCAAGGAGACTGTCGTAGAGGGCAAGGTCCGACATCCAGATGCTTGCAGCGACCCACCCACGCCGCGAATAATACGCAAGGACGCTTGCGCCGTGGATGCCCAGTCCAAAGGAGACGCTCCACCCACGGTTGTCCCACCGTTCGGACTGGTCGCCGTATACCCTGACAAAGTCCTCTCGCTCGGAGCAACAGTCAAAGAAGCCGTCCCAGAACGCCGCACGAAGGCTAGCGGCATCAAGCTCGTCTGCTCTTTCCGCTTCGGAGAGATACGCTGTTTTGAGCTCCGCAAGGTACGGGCCATCCACGCCAACCCGCCAGTACTGCCAGCCGTTTACAGCGTAGTGCTTGCCCGTCTCGAGTTCCTTGACACGAATGGCCGCACGCGAGGGGCTGTCGACTTCCTCACCGTTGGAGAGGCGGATTGCGTAATCCTCCGTAATCTTTGCCGTAACTTCGCGCCCGTCCTCGAACGAGACCAGAGTATCTCCCGCCTTGAGATGACCGGATGCACAGATCATGCGGAACGTAATCTTGCGCATAGCGGATGATGCCGCCTTCTTTGCCGGACGATAGGAATCAATGACGGAGTGATCCAGATGGGGCATCCGCCATATCTCAAGCGCTCGCTTTGCAAGGGCGTCCGTACGAGCGCGGATTGTCTTCTCATTCCAGACATCCGTGTCCTGGAGCGACTTGGAAATAACGAGAAGCTCCTTGTCATAGCCCCCAACTGTGCGCGCCTTCTTCTGGGCAAAGGACGCATCGGAGAGCTCCGAGTTGTACGCCGTGAGCGTGAGGTTGCCCAGTGCGTTGACCAGCTCGTCGTGAACGCGCTCGCATTCCGGGCCGAGCATCTTTCGCCAATCCTCCCGAGCGAGCGCATTTCTGGGCATGATGTGCTCGATGGTATAGGTACCGCCCGCAAAGTCCCGCGGATCCTTGGGATGGTAGCTGTTCTCAAGGGCTGAGAGCAGGAAGAAGCCGCGACGGAACGCATAGCAGTCGCGCGTCCTGAGCGCTCGCTCGAAGTCCGCGTCGGTCGGCATGCGCCGAGCAGTCCCCGCCTCGCCCAGAAGAATAGCCTCGTAAGCCTCCAAGTAGTTGCACCCCTCCTCCTGGGCAGCATTGAGGCGAGCGATGACCGACGAGAAGAACTTACTGAGACTGTTCGTGGCAACGTCGCACACAGAACGACGCAGGAGGTAGTTCTCCGTTACGTCAAGCATCTCCAGGAGATCGTCACGACCGAAGGAACCTTCATCGTAGTCATCAAGGAAGGACATGAGCAGCGGGTTCACAACGGTAACGTCGAGTGCCTTGATGCGAGCAAGGCTCATGCGGAGGTCCTTGTCGTTCGCGGCGCCCATCGTGATCTGGGCGTAGTAACCGGCGTAGCGCCTGATCTCCTTGAGCAAGACCGCCATCTGACCCGACTTGTCGTAACCGTTGTCCGAAACGTGACGCTTGAACAGGCGGTACACGTCGCGCATGTTGATGGAGGTCGGCGCGTATATGACCGTGAGCCAGTTCCGGAGGAACTCGTCGAAGACCTCGTCGTAGCTGTCCGCGCCGAGCGTCTCCTCGATCTTGCGCCAGTAGTTGGCGTAGAGATCCTCCTGCTCGTCCATGGGAAGGCCCATGAGCACGAAGTTGCGCACCAGGTCAGCCGTGGAGAGGTCCTTGCCCGTGGAGTTCATCGACTCGAAGATGAGCTGCGGATTGTCCTGGCCCTGCGCCAAGGTGATTGCCACGATCTCAAGACGTTGGATGCCATCCCAGACCACGTTGGGGTCTTCGATGTTGTTGAGCCACGTGCGGAATAGGACGAGGTTGTCAACGATGCGGTGAGACTCTCCCGCAACCTCGACATCCGGGTTCTCAAGGTGGTCGAGAACGGAGCGCAGCGTCTTCTCGTCACCCTCGGAGAGGGTGAGGCGGTAGTGATCCTCGCCCTTCTTGTACTTGAGGACAAGGTAGCCGCTGTCGATAATCTCCTCGTAGGAGACGTGCGTCAGCTTGTTAGGATGCTCTCGGGCAAACTCCGCCATCGCGGCGATGAGAAGACTGAGCGTGGTGATGCGCTGCTGGCCGTCGATGACGAGGACCTTGTTGACGCCTGCAGCGCTGAACTCCCCGCCCAGCACCATGACCACGGAGCCCGTGAAGTGATTCCCAGAGCTTCGGCGCCCGGCGGCGACGATGTCGTCCCAGAGCTGTCGGCACTGCTCCTCATCCCACGAGTAGGCACGCTGATAGACCGGGATGACCATCCGCTGGTTGGCGGAGGTGAGCAAGCTGACGATTGACTGTGGTCCAGCGTTCATGGTGGGCTCCGAGGGACGAGATGGGCGACGAGCACATTTTAATCAATGCCCAAGGAGAGGAGGCCTTAGCTAGCACACCCTAAAGTCGAGATAGGTATCCTTGAGGAAGCGCCTCCTAGGGTCGATGCAGTAACGCTTCACCCACTCAAGGTCGCTCTCCCACTTGGCACAGGCAGCCTCTTTATACTTGAGTTTCCTGCCATTCTTGATGTTAAGTTCAAGGAGTCTGATGAGATAGGCCTGCGAAACAATCCGTCGATCCATAAGACTCGCGAGGATGAGCCTGCGCTGGCCGGGGGTTAGTCCGTCACTCTTGTTGACCGTATACCCATAGAGCCTGGGAACGGACTCGGACGCGAGCTCTTCAAACCATCCGCCGTCCCCACGTCCCGTCCGTGCAAACCGGTAGTTCCCCAGCAGCGGCCCATGCTCCTTGCAACAGGCCCGGAACGCTACGTCGCCGACAAAGTACTTCCTGCACTTCTGACAGTACTCAATCGTGACTCTCACCGGCTTCCTCGAGAGCGATACAAGTATGCCCGTCAATCGCTCGATGGGATGCCCTTTCCCCTGGCATGCTTTGGTACCATCGCCAACGATGAGCGTGAACTCATTGCCATCGAACACCACCGGGTTGGACGAAGATCTCCTTATGACGACCGACCCCGGACCCCCATTTGACCCCACGGGCAGAGAGCCGCACATGCGAGACGACGGGGCCACCGTCGAGGAAAGGACGCTTCGCGAGAACGGCAGGGACGCCTCTTCCATCTTCGGGGCTTCTCGAAGGTACACCGATCCCGACCCGGCGCGTCCCTGCCCGTAGGGAGTAACGGGGCGCAGCTTCATCTCCCGTGCCGGGACGTACCCCTTGCCCTTCTTTTTCTTCTTGCTCATGGAGCTGGCCTCCCAGGACTCCTCTTGACTTGACCACCCCGGCGCGCTCCATCAGGAGCCCTCCCCCGTGGGGTTATCGGCGTCGCTCGCCCTCCTCTCGAGCAGGGAGGCGTACCTGTGGAGCGCGTTGAGCTGCGGGAGGAGCATGGCCTTGCAGAGAAAGACGTCCTTGCCGTCCAACGTGATGCGGCGATATCGCTTTGCCTCGCGCTTCCCCGAGACGCTCCTTCTCAGAAGCGGCTCGCTCATGTCCAGCACCCTCTGGGCCCATGCGGCTTTATAGAGGTCGGCCCCCTTCTTGGGCATGAGCGCCATAAGCTTATGGATATCCTCCTCGAGCTCGCTCGGCTCCTGCCTATGCGTAGACTTCGCGGGCTCCGTGACAGGCTCCGGTTCAGACGTGGCCACGGGCCCCGGCGTAAGCGATGCCCGATTCGCATCTTGCGGCTCGGGAGCAGGGTGGGACGCAGTCGCAGGCGCGGTCCCCACCTCCGAGACTGCCTCCGCCGCAGCCGTCGGCGCCGCCTCCCCCTCCCCACTCGGACTCACAACCCCGAGCGCAGCCAGAACACCGGGAAGCCCGTTTGCCAGGGGAGAGAGTGAGACTGCGCCCGAGGGGGAGAGCCTGTCCCTGTTTGCGCGCGCCCATCCGGAGCGCTCGAAGTCAAACTCGCGGACCAGATGGTCCCTTCCGCAGAGGAGCCACACCGACGCGGGCTGGCGCCCCGTATCGGAAGCAAGGCACTCGAGCTTATACTTCCTCAGGCACTCCTCCAGAACCGTGGCCCTTCTCCCCGAAGGTAGCCAGTCACGCACCCTGTCGCCCACGGCACCCACGGTCATGTACTTTGCGTCGAGCACGACGTCCCTCCACGGCTCACCGTCGCAGGAGAGCCTGAGCAGGAAGTCCGGGGTGTAAGGCGCCTCGGCGCCGGAGGAAGTCAGCCGATGGAGCGTCACCCCGTTCTCCTCGAGCTCCGAGGCGGTGAGGACCGGCTGGTAGAAAAGCTGGGCGCGCATCCCGGGACGGCTGAGGCAGTACCTGTTGGCGACCTGGGCGCCGCTCGCATCGTACTGTCCCGAGCTGGAGTAGCGCACGGTCGAGACGGGCTCAGCAACGTCGGAGTCCGGGACGAGGCCCACGTCGTGAAGGGCCCGGAGCAGCGCATGAAGGGCGTAGTACTCGTAGAACGTGTCCATGCGCTCGGTCCGCAGGGCGAGGCTCAGGCCGGACACGTCAACGTCCCCGAAGGAGCACCACATGCCCATGAGCTGGTAGAGCCTGCCATACGGATCGATCTCCTGGAATATCTTCGAGCGGCGCGGGGGCTTGAAGGGCACCGCCTGGACACCCGGGGCCGCGCGATGGTAGGCGCCCCGGAGGCGTCCCGCCCACTCCGCAAGGCGGTCGAGCTCCCTCGCGGCCCTTCTTCGCATCCTGAGGGAGACGTCCGCCACGAGCAGCGACGAGAGCACGTAACCCTCGGAGGCGTGGAGATTCAGGGCCCTCGTCAGCCCCTCCCCCTCGAACGTGGCACTTGTGAGCATCTGCGACAGGGCGCGCAGCCTATGGGACGCCTGTCCCAGAAAGGCTACGACCACCCGGTTCTCGGGGATGTCGAACGTCCGCGCGCGACGCTCCGTCTCCACGTAGCGAGGAAGGAAGCAGCGCCTTCCGTCGGAGAGGGGCGAGGGTCCGGGAACGCGCTCGAGCGCCTCGGGATGCCGGGCGATCCACAGGACCTCGGAGGTCCCCAAGTGGGAGACCCTGTTGCGCGGGACGCGCCGCCGCGTGCGGGAGACCTTGCTCGCAACGTGGAGCCTGAAGGCCGGCAGGCACCCCTCGAAGCCGGCGAGCACCTTCTCGGCCATCTGGACGAACGTCGAGAGCCCACGCGGCGCGGAAGAGATCGCGGACCCCTCCACGATGGAGAAGCGCCTCTTGCCCGAGGGGACCCCCGTCAGCATCATCTCGAGCGCGGGGTCCGCCGACCCGCCGAACAGGTCCTCGTACATGAGGGAGACGCGGCGCTCCTCGACCTCCCTCGACCCGCGGACGAGGACGGGGATGTCTTGCGAGAAGAACGTCAGGTCGCCTGATTCACACGTCAGGCGCACTTCCGCTCTGGCGTAGCCGAAAATCAGCCGGAACGGGCTCGAAACCTCGGACTCGTCGAGCTCGACGCGCCCGTCCCCGCCGTCCTGTGCACCCGAGGCGACGACCTCCCCGTTGACGAGCAGCGTCGCCCCGGACACCTGCCCGACGCCCTCCGCCTCGACGGCAAACGCGTAGTGCGCGTCCTCGCTGACGCAGAGCGCGTCAGTGACGTCGAGGCTCTCCCGCCAGACGTCCTCGGATCTGAGGAGAAGACGAATCGTGTTGCCCCGCTCGCCCGTGAGCACCAGCGTCACACGGGGCTCGACGCTCGGGACGGGGGCGGTGCCCCCGTGAGGTGAGGCGCCCACGCTAGGCGAAGAACTGGTAGTAGCCACTGCTCTCGCCCGCGCGCTTGATGTTGGCGATGAGCGCCGAGGACACCCTCAGCTGGGTGCACGCCTTCTCGAGGGCGTTGACGAGCCCCTCGTACGTCTCGCGCGGACCGGAGATGGCGGGGAGAACCTTCTGGGCGACCGCCATGTCGACCGGGTCGAACCTCGTCCCGACCTTCTTGGTGTCCATGAGCTCACTCGCTGCGGATATGAAGCCCCTCATCATGTTCCTGCTCCGCTGGGAGACGGGCCTGCCGTTGTCCGCGCACGCCTGGAGCACCTCGGAGTAGATGCTCTCGGAGGCGGCGTCCATCGTCGTCTCGCGCCTCCTCCCAAAGGTGGCGAGCAGGCTCCCGTAGGGAACCACGCCCTCGGGTGCCGTCCTGTCCTCCTCAGGCAGGTCGTCGGACACGGAGGAGTCCGCCCCCAGCATGACCACCCAGCTCCTGTCGAGGAAGCGCGGCGAGAGCTCTTCGGTCGTGTGGTCATAGTTCACCGTGGCGAGGAAGCGAACGCTGCTCGGGATGGGAAGCGACCGGCTCCCGCCCAGGGAGAGCGTGGAGCGCCCGTCATGGAAGGAGTCGCACGCCCCGAGGAAGGGGGCCCAGTAGTGCTCGATGGGGCTGAGGTTTGCCTCGTCGAGCAGGATGATCCCGGGTGCCTCCGACGCGGCGTCGCCGTCCCCAGCACCTAGGCGCTCCAGCAGCGAGAAGACCTCCGGGTTCGAGCGCTCCTCGATGCCGGTCAGGGGGTTGTAGTACCCGATATAGTCGCGATACGACGTCCATCCGCGCTCGACGGAGACCTCGACGAAGCGCCCGAGCCCCCGCCCCTCGATGCCGAGGCCGCGGGCGAGGAGCCTGCAGAGGCTCGTCTTGCCGGTGCCGGGCATGCCGGCGAACGTCGTGATGAACCCCTGGGTGAGGCAGATGTAGAAGTCGATGAGCTCGTTTCGGTCGTAGGAGCGGCCCGCCCGCTCGCAGACGACGTCCGCGAGACGGTCGACGAGGTCCTGTCCCTCGTCGCGCACGATCACCGCCGGTGCCGCCACCTCGCAAGGGGACGCCTCGCGGGACGACCCGATGCCACGGTCCATCTCGCCCATGCTCAAGATCTTGTTGAGCGCGCTCTCCCTCAGCGCCTCGGCGGAGAGCCGCACCTTGTCGTCGAGAAGGGCCACGAGGCCCGCAACGCCCTCGTTGACCTCAGCTTCCTCGGCCCTGAGCCGCTCGAGCCGGCCCTCGAGCAAGCCGACCTCGCCCCTGAGCCGCTCGCACTCGGCCTCGAGCCGCTCGAGCTCCTCGCTTTTTGCCCGCTCAGCCATCCTGAGACGCTCCTCAAGGCTCTTCTCGGCCTGAGTGAGCTCCTCGAGCGCCTCGTCGCGCCGCCTGCGAGCGGCGGCCTCCTCCTCGCGGAGGCTGTCGAGGGACGCCATGAGGGCCCTTCTCTGCTGCGACACCTCCTCGGCAATCTCGGGGATCTCGAGGATCTGCTCTTTGAACCTCGGGAGGTTCTGCGGCGCGAGGACGATCTCGGCGAGCTTCTCGTCCGACATGCGCTCGAACACTGCGTCCTGCAGGGCGTCCGGCAGCGTCCCGAAGTACTCGACGTCGCTCATGAGGTCGAGGACCCTCTCCCTGCGCCCGTCATCGAGCCTGATACCCGCCGTGACATCCGTGATGGCACCGACCTCGTTGCGAATCTTCCTCAGCTTGCCCTTGCTCAAATCCTTGGTTTCCTCCGAGAGCGAGAGGGCGCGTCCGACCACCTTCACCAACAGCGACCTCGGCACCCAGTCGAACCTATTGGCATAGGCGCCGCGGTCGATGGCAGACTCGATCGTCGACAGCTCGAAGAAGCCGAACCGCGCGTCGCCCTCCCGGTCGCAAAGCTCGAGCCTCGACTCCTGAAGGGAACGGGGGAACTCGTAGACCCGGTAGTCATGGTCCTGGGAGCCGACGAGCTCGAGCTCGCCCGCGCCGGGAACCCGCGGGGCAAAGGGGCCGAAGAGCCGCTCCCTGTCGGGCGAGCGGTCGACGACCATCACGAGGTCCGTGAGGATCTCGTCGGAGACGGCTAGGCTCAGTCCCTCCCCCGCCCTTCCCGCGAGCTGGGGAAGCCCTGAGACCTCGACCACCTGGAGCAGCGACTTCGAGGCCCCGTGCTTGCTGAGCTCGATGAACTCGAGATCGGAGCGCCCGCTGGGAAGTCGGACGTTCAGGTACGAGCGAAACTGGTTCTGGTTGTTCCCGTCCTTGTATGCCGGGTTTTTCTCGGGTCCATAGTTGTTGAACCGCATGACCACGACCTCGCCGAACCGCGAGCGGACCGCGTCAGAGTCGACCCCATCGGTCAGCAGCGCGACGATTCCGCCGACGTCCGGGAAGATCGACGAATCAATCCTGCTGAGTGAGCCGCCGTCCATGCGAAACTGCGGCCTCGGGAAGCAGGCGGTCTCCCGGCCGCTCGGCGAGTAGCCGACCCACGCGAGGAGGTCCTTTCCCACGCAGTCCTCAATGCTCGTCACCAGTTCCATGGCTCCTCCAGGACAAGGGCTCGACTCCATCGGACGGCAGGGGCAGCCGGGCGCGCGGGAGCGCGGGGCTGCTTGGGAAGAGTATAGTCATCGTCACCCGAAGACCACGTGACCCACCGCTCGCCGATTCTTCGTTGAGCGCGCAAAGGGCACGGTTGTCCCGATAAAACATATTGGCCAGCAGCCCAAGCATGAGCGTTATAGTCTTGACTTAAGGTTCAATTAAGACAGCTGCATGCGAGGCGACTATGCAGAGCAACGATCAGATTCCGGAGGGCATGACGCCCTCCGACAAACGCAAGACCCGTCAAAGTCGGGCTGATGGCCATGCCACTCCTGACGAGGCCAGAATCTACGAAGCGCAAAGCAAGGCGAACGCCGCGGCGGCGAGTCTTGAACGCGAGAAGCGCAAGAACAGGGCGAGCGCTGAGAAAATCCGGAGGCGCAAGGCTCGCGGTAAGGTGCTCTCCGAGCTGCTAACCCCCAAGCGCATTGCCGGGATTTCTATCGCCATCGTCGCACTTATCGTCTTTTCCGCCCTTTCCATCCCCGGCATGCTCCGAAGCGGAGAGGGGATGACCTACCTCTCCGCCTCAGAGCTCGAGAAGGTCGTCAGCATCAGCAAGCTCTCGACCGCTGAGTACGTGTACAACGGAATTGCCGAAATCAAGGATGAAGAAGGAAGCGTTACTCAGAGAATCTACTACTCGTCTACGGTCAGAGCGGGCATCGATCTTGCCGACGTCACATTCACCGTAGACAATGACGCAATGACCGTCACCCCCATCATTCCCGAAATCACGATCTACGATCCGAGCGTGGACGAGTCGTCCTTCGACTACATCCCGAGAAACCCAAATCTCGAGCTCAGGGACATCATCACCATCTGCAAGGCGGATGCTCGCACGGAAATAGAGAGTCAGGGCGACATCTACCGTACGGCAAAGGCCAATCTCGAGAGCGCCGTTCAAGCGCTGACGCTTCCCCTCCTTGAGGACGCTGGCTATGAGCTCATCTGGCCGGACGATGCTTCAATCGCCGAGGAGAGTGTCGAGAATAGCGATAGCCAGCCAACCGAGGGGGTTTCTGATGAAGCGTAGCGGAATAGCGCGCATGGGCATCGCGGCTGCTGCCTGCTCAGCAGCTCTCACGCTCTCTCTTTCCGGGTGCCTTCCGAACGAGACTCAATCAACTCCGAGCTTCTCGAACGCAGGATACGTCTGCGAGCTCTCGACGCTTGAGGTCTATTACCACAACGTTGCGCGCGCGGAGCAGCAGGCAAACGGCATGTTCGCCTGGTTTTTCGAAAATGGGTACAAGCAGATCTGGTTCGAGTACAGCGGCGTGGTCGAGATGGGCATTGATGTGTCCCGAATGAGCATCTCCGGGCCCGACTCGTCAAACGTCGTCAGCGTCACCCTCCCCGCAGCAGAGGTCCTAAACGTTGACGTCGACGAAAGCTCGATCTCCGACCCCGTCATCGAGACGGGCTTTATGACGGGATTCACCACGGAGGAGAAAACCGAGGTACTCGGCAACGCGCAAAACGACATGCGCGCAGCAGCCGAACAGGACGACACGCTCAAGAGCCAGGCTCGGGAGCGGGCAAAGAGCATGCTCGAGTCCTATATCAAGAACGTGGGAAAGCTTGCAGGCCAGGAGTACACCGTCAAATGGGTTGATGCGGCTTAGGGCTGTCATCTTCCCAGTCGGACACATGCACCTTATAGGCTTCGCGCAAAATTCATTGCTGTTGACATCGATTCGAAAGGTCCCTATGAGCGACAACTCCATTCAGCGCACGGATATGAAGTCTGACAGCCTGAGCACCCATGCCATGCTAGAGCTTCGCGAAAAGCTCTCTGTCGACTATCCAGACATTGAGGTCGACTACGCCCACGCCACAACGATGCCGCTTGTTCAAATTGCCGCACTTGGTGCAGCTTTCTCTGCGATTCCCGAGACGTTTCGCACCGTAACGCAAAGCGTCAGCATTCCAGCAGCAGGAAACTTGTTCTTAGCTACGACACGTGATGGAAAGGCCGTTACCGCGAGCGAGCTCTTCAGCTTCAAAGATCTTTCCGGATTGATGGGATCATACAGTGACGGGAGTGGCCTCCATCAGATTCGACTTCACGAGGTGAGCTCTCAAGCCGGCCAGATTACCACCGCGCTCCCCGTCGATCCCGCCACTATATTCATGGCGGCAGCCCTTATGGAAATCAATCGGAAGCTCGACTCCATCCAGGAGACTCAAGAGGAGATGTTCGAGTATCTCAAGAACCGTGATAAGGCGGAGCTCCGCGCCGGACTTGAGGCACTCTCTGACATTCTGGATAATTATCAGTTCAACTGGAACATTGAGATATATAAAAAGACAAAGTATGCTCAAGTTCTCGCCATTCGCCAGAGCTCTGAGAAAAGTATCATCCACCTACGCGCTCAGGCTGAGTCCGCGCTCAAGGACAACGACCTCGTCCACTTCCAGTGGGGCGCCGAGGACAAAATGGGCAAGATCATTGACATACTCAAAGAGTATCAACTTGCTCTCCATACATATTCCTTTGCCACTTTCCTTGAAATCATGCTGCTTGAGAACTTTGATGAGGGGTATCTCGAGTCCGTTGCTTGTGCTCTCGAAGAGCACGCAAACCGGTATCGTAAGCTCTACACCCATTGCTATAACACCATCGAGAACCTCTCCCGCTCGTCCGTTGACAACGCCATCCTCGGAGGCATCGCTGAGGCGGGCAAAGCGCTCGGCGGGTTCTTCGCGTCAACCCCGTTTGGCAACCTGACCCCCATTGACGAGGCACTTTCCGATGCTGGGAAGGGTCTCGAACAAGCAAAGGAGGACGCGACCAAGAACCTGATGGCTCGGCTTCACGATGTCAAGGCTACGGATGCACACGTTTTTGTCGACAACATCCGTGAGGTCAGCAGGATCTATAACCATCAAATGTTTTTGCTCGCAGACGAGGAGAACCTCTATCTCGTTCCAGCTGCATAGTGGATACACTGGTTGCCGACGGGCACCTCGGCCTTTGAGCGCTTGAGGTCTCGGTCATCTCAAGGGGCTTCATTTGAGTGAGGCCCCTATGATTGGGTGCCCATCCCTATTTCAAAACGGACATTGGCCGGATTCCCCGGCAATGGACCGTTACGCCAAGCTTAAGGAAGCGTTCCGTCCTCGGCGCGGCTATACCCGAACTGGTCCCCCTCGCCCGAGTTCAGCGCGATGGCCGAGAAGAACCGCGTCTGCGGCACCTCCACGATGCGGCTGAAGCGCTCGAGCACGCGGTTCGAGCGCGCGGGGTTGGCGAGCGAGAAGTCGTCCAGCACGCCCTTGAGCGTCGGCGTGATGAAGAGGATGCGGCTGCCGGTCGAGACCTCCAGCTCGTCCATCTCGTTGGTCGCCGCGCGCAGCGAGGCGAGGACGTCCGCCGCCTCGGCGTCCGCGAAGTCCTCCTCCGCAGGCGTCACCCCGTCGTGGCCGGCGATCTCGGCAAAGGTGAAGGCGTCGGCCTCCGGCGCCACCTGCGTGCGCTGGAGCTCGGAGCCAGCCTCGACAAAGCAGTCGAGCACGCCGGCCTCCTCCACGTCCATGACGTCAGCCAGAAGGCGGATACCACGGTCGTAGTTAAACGTCTTCGTCTCGAACTCGTAGGTGATGCTGCCGGTCTTGTAGCCCACGTTGCGTGTGTAGTTGCCAAGGCCGGATACCTGGATCTTCGGCACCATAATCTCCTTGGCGTTGCGGCCAGCGCGCACCATGCGGCGCGGGCTGTTCAGGCACGCGGAGACCGCCGCGCGCTGGTACACCTCGTCAAGGATGGTCGTGTAGTTCTTGGTAGATGCGATGCTGTTGGCCATCTGCTACTCCTCGTCCGCGATGCCTGCGATCTCGCGCCACCGCTTCATCGTCTTGCCCTCGTCTGATGCGGCCCCCGCGTTGGGAAGGCCGGTCTTGCCGCCCTGTCTTGGCATCGCGCTGTCGAACAGCCACGGCTCGGCCTCCTTTAGCTTGGAGACGTCACCGCCGTGCTCATCGAGAAGGACGCGCGCTGCCCTCACGTTGCGCGCGCCGGCCATCGTGAGCTCGAACTCAACGCGCTGCTCCTCGCCCTGGCGCCGCAGCTCGTCCATCTCAACGCGCAGGGCCTCCGCCGCCTCGGCGGACTTCGCCGCCTCCGCGATCGCTCCCTCGAGCTCGGCGATCTTGGCATCACGCTCGGCGAGAAGAGCCTCGTAGTCCGTACCCGCTCCCGCTGCGCCGGCGCCACCGGACGTCAGCGGCTCCTGCGCCGCCTGCTGCGGTTCGCCCCGCGCCGCCTGACTGTTCGTCTCCTGGAGCTCCCGCGTCTTGCCATCGACCTCACCGTCCATAGATGGGCCCGCCTTTCTCGTCGGGCAGGCCAAGAAAAAGCCTGCACCCGGTATTCCACGGATACAGGCTATCGGCGTGTCACAAGCACGCTCTCCGAAGAGCTCGATGACTGCGGGCGTAATAACTCTGTGAGCAGAAGAATTTCCTCTTGTATACAGAAGACCAATATTCGAGTACAATCTTACCTAGATGTTTACAACATGCTTTGTTTGTATACAGAATGCTTGGCAATGAATATGGAGAGGGCCATGCAAGCTGAAGTGCTACGTATTATAGAGGGCGGACTCACTGGAGACAGAACCAAAGTGCTCAACTACGCCAGAACGTTGGCGGACAACTTGGAGCAGTCTGGGGACCCTCGCTTCGCGAAGCGAATACGCACGACTTTGGCGGGCAAGCGTTTCAATGTTGCGACGCTTGACGGGCTCTCTTCAAAGCCCGTAGACCAAGAAAGCCGCATGGAAATCGTCGATGTTGAGATTGTCTTGCCGGAAGACGTTGATCTCATCCTCAGCGACTTTCTCCGCAATGAGATTGACGGCGTCGTAGCAATGCGCGGCAAGCGAGACATCCTGGCACGTCACGGAATGGACGCGCAGAACTATTTGCTGCTGTATGGCCCACCTGGATGTGGAAAGACCAGCATAGCTCGCTATATAGCGGCGCAGACCGGTCTCCCGCTCGTAACAGCCCGTCTTGACAGCCTTGTATCCTCTCTGCTTGGGAGTACCGCAAAGAACATTCGTAAGGTATTCGATTACGCGGCAAAGCAAGAATGCGTGCTGTTTCTCGATGAGTTTGACGTGGTCGCAAAGCGCCGAGATGACGAAAACGAGCTTGGGGAGCTTAAGCGGGTGGTGAACAGCCTTCTTCAGAATATCGACTCGTTCGGTGAGGGGAGCATCCTCATTGCCGCGACGAACCATCAGGATCTGCTGGACCCCGCCGTCTGGCGTAGGTTCAACAAGGTCATAGAGGTTCCCATGCCCGCGAATGGCGAGCTTGAAGCATATGCTCAGCGTTTCATTCAGCCCTACATGTCTACGAGAATTAAACCGAAGCTCTATAGCGCGCTTGGGGGCCTTAGCTTTTCGGATCTCAGCACGGCAACCAAGAACGCATTCTATAGCGCCACGCTCGAAGGTTTAGACGGCATGTTTACGGCATACCATCTCGCACGTGAAACGTATCTTCTCAAACATCACAGGCTTGATGACCAGGAGGGTTTTATCCGCTATCTCATCGATGCGGGATGCACCTTGAGAGAAATCCATGAGAGGACATCAATATCGATGCGTCGCATCCAAACGGTTTCTCGAGCAGCAAGACGTGAGGAGTAGCAATGCCTGATGACTTTCTGCCCATAACGGTGTTTCGTCAGCGCTCTATCGATGAGGAGCGAGTTGAGGGTCGCGGACAGAAGGAAAAGCCAAAGTGGGTCCTTACAGGAGACGACCTTGTTAATAAATCGCACGCCCTCGTGAGCGATTTCGTTGAAAGTTATGCCGACGCTCAGCACAATCCCGACTTGCCCTACGTCTACGAAGTGACTCTAGACAAGCGCGATACCGCCAAGTCGAAACGCAGAGCGATAACAGACATGTTCGAGGTGGACGGGGCCGACGGAGCGTCCCGCGTCATGGGGATGCGCGGAAGCAAGAGCCTCATTGTCCGCGCCTGGGGCAACGAGCAGTTGCAGACGATACAAACGCGCCTTGAAGATTACGAGCGCTACGACATGGCGCTGTCATGCATCGACTCAATCGAGAGGTTCCACCCCACAATCGAAACGGAAATCGACAAAGACGTGTATAAGGTCCGCCTACTAGACTTCGAGGAGGAAAGCTCCCCGTGTGCCGAAATCTTCGAAGAACAACTCGGGAAGCTCGGCATCCCGCACAAGAAGCTGGAGTATGCAAAGGGTTTGACGGTGTATCGCATCCATGCGAGCACCGATCAGGTCAAGGCGGTGGTAGACGGAGCGGCAGGCGAGACGCTGTTTTTCATTCGCCCGATGCCAAGATGTGTTGCCACGCTTGACGGCGCGTCTGGACTCGCTATTCCCGGAATACAGTCACCCAATCCGGGAGTGGACTATCCGCTCATCGGCATACTTGACAGCGGGATCGAGGAGATTCCTCATCTTTCCCCATGGCTTCTGGGTAAGCGAGTGTCTCCTTATATCGACACCGATTTGGATAAAGCCCATGGGACGTTCGTTGCAGGAATTGCGGCATACGGTGACCGGCTTGAGCAGAAGGACTGGGTTGGCGGACTGCCCGCTCGCCTTGTTGACGCTGCGGTAATGCTCGGTGACGGAGACGTCGATGAGTTGGAGATGGTCGACTCCATCCGCACCATCATCGGTGCAATGCATGAGAGGGTGAAGGTCTGGAACCTTTCGCTCAGCTTCAACAAAGAGGTTAGTGAGCACGAGTATTCCGAGTTCGGAATGGCTCTAGATGACATTCAGGACGAGTACGGCGTGCTCATCTGCAAATCTGCGGGAAACTGCGAGCTCTCATACGACGGTGCTAAAGGGAAACTGCTGGTAGGTGCCGATTCCATCCGAGCCTTAACCGTTGGGTCTGCCGCTCATGAAAAAGACATCCATGACGCAGCCGAGATAGGCCAGGCCTCGCCGTTTTCTCGCAAGGGACCAGGCCCCGAATACATCATCAAGCCTGAGGTCTGCCACTACGGTGGCAATGCGGGATGGACCCCTTCAGGCATCACGCGCTCGGAAGTTCACTCGTTTGGCGTTGATGGTGGCCCTGCAGGAAATGTGGGTACAAGCTTCTCTACTCCACGCGTCGCCGCCCTCGCAGCGAACCTTCAACAGGCCATAGGCGGAGATTTTGACCCGTTGCTTGTAAAAGCCCTTATCACACATTCCGCTTCCTTCCCTGGGGATACATTAATTCCCGCAGACGAGCGGGTGCAGGAGATGGGCTTCGGTATACCGGGCAACATCAGATCGATTCTGTCGGATGACATCTATTCTTCAACGCTCATTCTTAGGGGCAAACTTCCAAGAGGGCAGGTCATTGATATCAAGGACTTCCCGATGCCGCCTTCGCTCATACGCGATGGATACTACACAGGGCAGGTTATTCTCACTGCCGCGCTATCTCCAATCAGAGCAATCGGCCAAGGTGGTGAGTATTGCCAGTCAGATGTTGAGATTGCGTTCGGAACGTACGATTTCAAGGAGGAGCGAGACACCACACAAAACGGCATTCTCAACCCTATAGGGCGAAAGGACTCTCTCAACCTGCTGAACCGGACGTTTTATAGCAAGCCACGACTCAGGGAGGGCGGTACGGCTTTTGCTCTTCGCGAACGAATGCTCATTCAATACAAGGGCAAGTATTCACCGGTAAAGAAGTATGCAATAGATCTCGCTGATCTTACGAAAAGCAACAGGGAGAAAGTGGCCACAGGACGTCTCTGGTTCCTGCACTTGAAGGGAACCTATCGCCACCAAACGGAACGCAACGCAGACAGGAATGGTTTACCGCTCAGCCAAGACTACTGCGTCATCATTACACTCCGCGATCCCACCAAACAATCCGAACTGTATAACGAAGTGCCTCAGCAGCTTGAACAGTACAACTTCTGGCATCAGAACATTCGTCTAACAAACCAAGTTAGAGCCATGGTTGGTCTATAAGGTAATCTGCTAACGAGCCAGGTAAAGTGATAGGAACGCAAGCCAACCGTCTCCAGGAGCCGCCCATGCGACCCCACCGCGTAGCCATAGCCGACCTCGAAGACCGCCCCGAGTGCGTCCACCGCGCCTACCTCGACCCCGCCGAGGAGTGGAACGGCTGGGCGTGCCCCTACTTCGAGCGCGCCGAGGTCGAGCGCATGGCTGCGTGGCTGCCCGAGTTCGACGATTCGCTCGTCTACGACGAGAAGTCAGACACCTTCCGCACCACCTACGATCCTGACCTCACCGAGACTTTCCCCGGCGCAAACATCGACGGACGGCACCTGTACCCCATAGGAGCCGGCTCATGGACGTGGGTCATCGTTGACGAGAACAGCGAAGAATCCACCGCGGACGCATCGGCAGACGCGGCCACCAAAGCCGACGAGCGCGCCCTCGCCTAGCCAATCACCTCAGCGAGGCACGCGGCGTCCAGCTCCCGCCCGCCCACATAGGCGTCGAACACCGCCTCCGCCGGCAGCGCATACAGCTCCACCTCGTTCGAGAACGGCGGCTCCTCGGCAGCGATCACGCCGGGAAAGCGCACGCGCCCCAGATGCTCCACGGCGTCACCGCACGACGGCACGAGAAACGCGTTCACCACCCTGGAGAACCCGTGCGCGAGCACGAAGTCGCGGTACGCGGCCTGATACAGGAACTGCTTGGTCACCGACTCCACGCCCGGCACGCCACCCACGCGCTCGTCCAGCAGTGGCGTGTAATACTTAGCGTCAAGGATGGCGAACGTCCCGCCTCCGGCGGAACACCCGCCAGCACCCCGCACCGTCACGATGTCCGGGATCAGCGTCGCGACCTCGCCGCACGCCCGCTCCTCGTCAGCGCCCATCGCAGCCCACTCCGGTCTCGGAATGACATCGATGAGCCGCATTTTCGCCATCCCCGTGAACGGCGGGGCAAGCTCAATCCCAAGCTCATCCAGCCGAACGGACAGCACGTCACCGAACGCGACCTTGCACGCCGTCTCCCACAAGTGATGGAAGCTTGACGTCCCCAGGCACAGCGGCGCGTCCGACGTCGCAGACACGCCCTCGTCGCGCACATAGCGCACGAGCAGGTCGATTACGTCCTGCTTCCACGTGACGAACTGCACCGCCCGCTCGCGCTCCAGCCGGTATGCCACGAAGTCGGCGTCTCCAAAGTCCGCCACGGAGGAATCGCTGAGCCACACCTCGTCGAGCGCCAGCAGCTGAGCCAGCCCGCTCTCCTGCATGAAGTGCGAGCACTCAGTAAGCACCGCACGGTGCAGTCGCGTCACGAAGTCAGAGGCGTCAGCGTCAGTCTCCACGGTCTTGTAGTCAAAGTAGATGGGACGCCCGTCCCGCACGAAGGGGAGGTTCGCCGCGATGGTGCGCTCCCAACTGATGTTGCCCGACCCGTTGTCCGCGATGGCGTGCACGTAGTTCGAGTAGACGCCGTACTCGTCGTACATCTCGAGCAGCGAGAGCATGAGCGCCAGACGGTCGTTGGCCCTCATGCCGTCCTCAGTCGCAGCGGCGATGCTGGCGTAGCTTCCACCGCTCTTGCGAAGGACCCCGAACACCTGGCGCATCGATGCCCTCGTGGCGTCTTCGGGGCATAGAGGGTCAACCACGGGCAGGTACTTCGGGTACACAACGATGCAGATGCCCTCCACCAGGGCAAGACCGACGTATACGAACTGGTAGGTGCCGCGCGGCGCGCCCTCCCCGAGCGGGTCGTACTCTTTCGGCTCGTCACCCGTCCTCAGCCTAAGCACGCCGTGCGCGCACAACTGGGCAATATAGCGATCGGTGTCATCCACCTCGATGCCAAGCGTACGCGCGAGGCTCACCGGCGTGTGGAAAGAACGCTCACGAACGTAGACCGTACGCATGGCGCTACTCCGCACCGTCGGCAACAGGCTCCTCCGCAGCGCCCGCAACCTCGCCGACCTCAGGCTCCTCAGTCACACTCGCGCTGGCCGGCGAGAAGGGCGGCAGCTCGCGCATGCCCCTGAACGCCAGCTCCCCTAGGCTCTCGAAGTCCTTGCAAACATCCGAGTACGTCGCACGCCCCTCGTGGGAGAACACCTTTGAGGCCTTGGTCTTGGCGGCATCCTCAAAGAGATAGAGCAGCACCTTGTCCTTGAAGGCCTGTGTGAAGCCGTCGGGGTCGGCGAGCCTCGCGGGCGAGATGAAGAACGGTCCGAGCAGCTTGTCCTCGTTTACGCCAGCCTCGATCAGCACCTGGTTGATGCCGCGTCTCAGCGCATCCCAGCTCACCATGCGAACGGGCGTCCCAACCGGCACGGCATAGCCGGCAATCTCGCCCGAACCCTTATTTATGTCCATGTAGCGGAAGTCCCACCGGCGCTTGAAGGCGGTGTCCATCGGGAAGACGCCCTGGTCCGCGCTGTTCATGGTTGCCCAGATGAACATGTTGGGCGGCAGCGACAGCCGCTCCGCCTCGTCCCTGAGACGCAGCTGCTCGGAGAGTAACCGCTCCGGGTCTTGGATATACGCAGTCGTGGCGTACTCCGGTAGGAACACGCGCAGGTACTCGCGCATCTCGCGCGGCGCAGCAATCTCGTACTCGCTGCGACCGTCGGAGTCGCGGTCAAGCAGCTGGAACACGTCACCGAACGCGGCCGCCGGGTTTGCGCGATTGATCTCCTCAACGACAAGCAAGTAGTTCGTGCCGGGGTTCTGCACCGCAGCGATGTATGTCTCCAGGAACGGCCCCGGAACGAAACCGTAGCTGATCTCGCTCTGGGTGCTCTCGGTTCCATCTTCATCGGTCACCGGGCGCATCGTCGTGACCGGCTTGTAGCAGCCCACGAACTGAGCGTAGGTGTAGTCGGGGTGGAAGGTGACGCGCCTGACGTTCCTCTTGTCGAAATACTTCTCCGCCTGCCGTGCGAGCCGGTACGACTTGCCCGTGCCAGGAGCCCCGAAGAAGATGAGGTTGCGGGGCTCGGGGACGCTTGACGGGACGGAAACGACAGAATGATCGAGAAAAGTCGGGCGTCCAACAATATCCATCACAGCAGGCAGCGGGTCGCCGATGCCCGAATAGGTCGTAGGGCACTCGTGAGCAATCAGGCTCATGAGCTCAGCGGTTCTCTTGTAGCAATCTTCGCAATCAAACGGTACGACGCCGAGAAGGACAGCGCCAAAGTGTCGCAGGACGTCGGCCGCAGCCTTCGGAAGAGCGCTGCAGTGATCTGCTGCATAGAGGATGTCATTCACCCGTCGCTCGAAATCGAGCGTGAAGAACATGGCTTCTCCGGTTGGCTTACCGTCTTCCGTCGCGTACTTACCCTGCTTAGAGAGGCCGCCACTGAACACATAGTCCTTGGGAATGAAGCAAGCCGAACCGTCATCTTCGAGCTCGCAATCGAGCCACATAGACCTCAGCCAGTAATTTCCCCTCGTAAGCGGCGAGAGTTCAAGAGAGTCCGCCATGTTGATGGTCGTTGTCTCGGGAAGCATCATGACAGCCGGCAACAGCAGGCTCGGCCTGACCTTCCCCCCAAGACTTAGCTTCATCTGCTGGCTTCCGGCTCCGCGAGGAGAAACAGGGTAGCGATACGACTCCTGTGTCCCCAAGTCAACTTTACACACGCTGCCGTCAGCCCTATGGAAGCGAAGCGCAAAAGTGGCAGTCAGGCCACCGAGCGTCGAGGCCGAGGCTCTTCCGCCATCTTTCCCGGCAAACGCCCCGCCAAGGAATGCCTGGCCTCCGCCGCTGTTCGCGTTGTAGTCAAGATGGAAGTCGCACTCCTCGCCCTGATAGGTCCGGTAATCCTCGGTCTGCTTGAAGTACGACAAGGCACTCACCTCTTACTGCTCAACGCCGTTCTCATATTTTAAGACACGTTCGGCAACGTATTTCGCCAATGCCGGAGGAACGGCATTCCCGATGGCAAGCTCGACGCTCGTCTTTGCGCCCTCAAGCTTGAACTCCTCGGGAAAGGACTGCAGGTAACTGCGCTCCTTCGTCGTGAGAGCACGAACGCCGTCTTCAATTGCCGCTGCATCGGCATGATGTCGCTTGTAGTTCTCCGGTATCGGCCTGTTAATTCCACGTATCGTCGCGGAGGGCTCGTCAACGGAGAAGACGGCACGCCGGTTGTAGCTGCGCGGGTGCATGTAATAGTACTGCGTGCCGAGCTTGTCACCCAGATAATCCCGCACGGTCATCTGCTTTTCCGCCATGCCCTCGACGAACGACTCGTCGAAGAAACCATCCTCGGCGCCGAGCCTGCCGACCAGAATGAAGCGCTTTCTTGCCTGGGGCACCCCACAGCGGCTCGCATCGAGCACGCGAGAGCTCAATCCATATCCGGCATCCTTGAGCATCGCCTTCATTCGCGGCAGTGTGCCGAACCTCTCGATGTTGTAGACGTTCTCGAACACGACCCATTCAGGCAATACGCCCGCGACAATCTCGGCGAACCGGATGGTAAGGTTCGCCCGTGCCCCCTCAGTGCGCTTGCCCGCAATCGAGTAGTCCTGACAGGGAGGCCCTCCCATGATCAAGTCGGGCCTCAGCTCCTTGATGGTTTCAACGGAATCCTCGTCACAGAGATCCTTCTCATAGATGGGATGCGTGAAGTTCGCGCGGTAAATCTCCACTGCTGGCTTCCAGTTGTCGAACGCGGCGACAACCTCAAATCCAGCCTGCTCGAAGCCGAGGGACATGCCGCCGCAACCAGAGAAGATATCGACGGCCCTCATGCGTCACCACCGTTCTTGCTAGAGATGTAGCCCATTAAGGTTCTCGCGACATAATTGGCAAGGTTGACCGGGACAGCGTTGCCGATCATCGTGTTCACGTCCGATTTGCTCCCGAAGAACTCGAACTCCTCTGGGAAAGTCTGGATGTAGCTGCGCTCCTTCGGAGTCAATATGCGCGTCTCGCTCACAGGGGCAGAGTCGTTGGGGTTGCCCTTATACCCCGGCGGTATGGGACGGTCAACCGCGCGTATGGTCATAGACGGCTCGTCGATGCTGAACACGCCTCTTCGGCTGTAGTTTGTGGGCACACGGAAGTAGTGGTCGATCCCGAGCGAGTCACCGAGGTAGTCGCGAATGGTGAGGGGCTTTTCGCTCAGCCCCTTGTCAAGCGCGACGCCAAGAAAGTCATCCGACTCACCGATGCCCCCGATAACGAACATGCGTTTACGGATTTGCGGCACCCCACAATATGCGGCATTAAGCACCTTGCAGGTAAGACCATACCCCGCCTCTCGAAAGGTATCGCAAGCACGCTTGAACGAGCGCGTGTTTCTTATGGTCGCGACGTTCTCCATCACGAACCACTGCGGTCTTACTCGGGAAACGATCTTCGCGAAAGCAACCGAGAGAATGGCTCGGCCGCCGTTCTCGTCCTGATGCCCAGCCGTCGAGAAATCCTGACAAGGCGGCCCGCCGAAAATAACTGTAGGGGCAAACTCTCGGACGAGAGGGACGGAAGCATCAATATCGGAGAGATCGTGCTTAAAGATGGGATGATCGAAGTTCTTGCGATACACCTCGACAGCCGGGGTCCAGTTGTCAAATGCGGCAAGCACTTTAAACCCAGCGTTCTCGAAGCCGAGGGACATGCCGCCGCAGCCAGAGAAGAGGTCCACAGCAGTGATGCTTTTGCTCTGTACCTGATTCGCAGACAACGCGCTGACCTGCCCTTTCTCCCCAATGCTGTTGCACCGTCTGTTATGATGCCTTTCCTTGCAAGCAGAAGATTTTACCATGCACCGAACCTGGTCCATGGCTCGTCAATCCACCAACTCGCAATCTCCCGCATCGGCCTAAGTCATCAAACAATGGATTAAGCATCAACTGAGCAATCGAGGCAAACGAGAAGAACGTGCGCTCGCAGCGTCAACAGATGCCCAGTCCGCAGCAATGCGACCACATCCAGCACACTGCCGCCATCACAACAACCCAGCATCTCCACCGCAGGATATTCCACGCCGCCAGTCCTGGCCGCCTGCCCGGCCGCGCGCTACGTTGACGATGGTTGACCGCAGCCCGGCCGCCCGCGCTCCGGGTGCGCTGCCGGGCCGTTCGCACCACGCGTCAGCCATGGCGCGTGCAAGTCGACTTGGACGCCCTTGGGCGCATACCGCACGCGTCTTCACCGCGGCTCCGGCAGCCCGCTGCGCGGTCTGCCTCCGCATGTTCGGGTTCAGCCACGCACGGTATGCGCCCAAGGCCTTATGCAAGGATATCTGGCGCCATGTCAGCCGCGTGTCGCGCCCGTCCAGCGGCGCGCACCCTGCGCACGGCCGTCCGGTCTGCTGCCGCATGAGGGTTGTCCGCACGCAACCGGTCAGCCGTCCAGGGCGGGCAGCGTACCTACTCGCGAGACCACCGGACCGCACGCGCAACGGCTCCGAGAGTCTCACGCATGCCCGTCATCCGCGCAAGCGCGGATCGGCTCCGCCGACTGCCCGTAAGCGCCGCTCAGAAGGCCAAGGACGCCCGCGCAGCAGCGCCACGGCGTCCAGGCCGGCGAGCACGCCACCGACCCATACGAAGCCGTACGAGCCCGCATGACGGCGCTCCACTGCCACGACGCCCATCGCTATTCGTCCAAGGCTGCGCCCGCCGAGTCCGTCCCGGAGGCACCGGCACGGGGACGGCCGACGCCAGAACCGCCCGTGCCCGCAAGTCTCCTCGCGGTCTCCTCATCTTCGCCGTACCACTTGGCGCGGTACTCCCACGCACCCATGAGGCCCGAGGCCACCTCCGCCATGTCCTGCCGCTTCTCGGCGCTCGTGTCCGTGATGATGCTGTCGTCGAACGTGACGCGCACCTCGCCCTCGTCGGGCAGCTCAACCCCGAGCGGGCGCGACGCGGCCATGACCGCACGGCAGATGCCCGCTATCGCGCCCTCCAGGGCATGCTCGTGCCGGCGTATGTTGCGCATGAGCGCCGAGTTGTCGGCCGACACCTCCGTGGCCGTCTTCACGTACCCCGCGCCGTCGAAGTCGAAGTACCCCAGCCCGAAGCCCGTCAGGTCGCCGAGCATCTGCAGCGCCGTCCTGAACGCTCGCACCTGGGCGTCGGTCCTCAGCGCGGGCGCGAACTCCTGGATGGTGTCCTCCGTGCTCATGACCTTTCTGAACACGGTGCAGTCCTGCCGCCCGAACGGTATCGAGACCTTCCCGCCGCCCCCGTCCCCCTCCTGGTCGAACAGCACGTCCGAGAGGAACACGCGCATCTTGCCGTTGTCCACCTCGGAGATCATCGCGTCGAAGGCGAGGTCCACCGCCTGAATCGCGTCCACCGCATCAGCGAACACGCTTTGCCCGTACGGTGACATGTCCACGCGCGTGTTGTCCACGGCGGGTCTCACGATGGCGAAGGTGGGATGGGGCGAGCCGGTCTCGTACACGGGGCACACGCCCGCGGGCGCCACCTCGTTTCCGTGCTCGTCGAAGCACACCGTGACGATCCGGTACCCGCCGCCTCCCGCGTCCGCATGGGGCGAGAAGGACGAGCTGCCCGTCTCCGCTGTTCCGTTCCCAGGGGATGAGGATGCCGAGAAACCCGTCCTGCCGCCCCTCAGGTGCATCTGCAGCTGATCGACCGCGCGCCCCCTATAGAACGCCCGCGTGACGAACGCGCACTCCGTCACGCTCTCCTCGTCCCACGTGAGCGGAATCACCATGCGCGCGTCGTAGTGCCGGATGCGCACGCTGCCCGCGTCCGCGTCTACCCACAGCGCCCACGCTCCCGTCCCCATGCCGAACGCCCTCACCACGGTCGCCTGCGCCGCCGCCATGAAACCGCTTCGGGCGAGAAACCCCTCTAACCAGTCCGTACACTCCTGCGCCCCGCACACCACCTGTGTCTTGTCGTTCAGAAGCAGCGACCCCCACTCCCGGCACACCCGCATCGCAGGATGGATCGAGCGCCTGTGCACCTCGTAGACGCGCCCAACGCCGTCGGTGTCCTTGTAGTCGTAGAACGACCCGCACGCCTGCATCCACTCGTGCCATGCGCGTATGTGCGGCTCCATCGCCTCCAGCGGCAGCGAGAACCCGAGCGACCTCAGCCACTCCCTCACATGCTCCGGCACCCAGTACTCGTCATCTAGCCCCTGCACAGCGCACCTCCCGCCTCGTCCGAACACGCCCATTGAACCCGCCCGTCACAAAGGCCGAGAAGGACCCCGAGATTCAGTAGCCAACTGAATTGCGCCATGGGCGAGAAGAACGAGCGCGCACGCACCTACACCAGCGGTTTTGCACATTCCCGCGAGAGCTTGTCGATAACCTCCCGGCGCTCCGCGCGTTCCGTTGCCCAGCGTTCCAAAGCGTTTCACGCCGAGAAGAGCGCCCGGAGGCCCCAATGTGGAAAACTCCCGCATGCGCCCCGTATAATGTCCGCACGGGGCGAGAAGAGCCGTTCGCCCATGCGTCGGCCCAGGCTCGCGGGAGCCTCCAACGGCGCCGCCCGGGCAATGTCCCCGTCGAAAGGATTAAGATGGTCACTCACACGCTCGGCGCGGGCACGCGGACGGCAGTGCTCCTGCACGGGGGCGGCCTCTCGTGGTGGAACTACCGAGCAGTCGCCGACCTGCTCGCCGCCAACGGCTACCGCGTCGTGCTCCCCGTGCTCGACGGGCACGCCGGCTCGGACCGCCCGTTCACCTCGATCGAGGACAACGCCGCCGAGCTCGTGGCCCTTATCGATCGCGTGCTCGGCGGGCACGTCGACGCGCTCGGCGGCGTCTCCCTTGGGGCGCAGGTAGCCCTCGAGGTCCTTGCGCAGCGGCCGCGAATCGCGGAGCACGCCGTCATCGAGAGCGCGCTCGTGCTCCCCATGCGCGCCGCCCGCGCCCTCGTCGCGCCCGTCGTCGCCCTGAGCTACCCGCTCGTGCGGCGCCCCTGGTTCGCGCGGGCTCAGTTTGCGAGCCTCCATCTCCCCGAGGAGCTCTACGAGCCCTACTACCGCGACAGCTGCGCCATTTCGAAACGGGACATGATCGCCTTCATGCGGGCGAACAGCTCCTACCGGCTGAGGCCCGAGCTCGCGGGCTGCGGGGCGCGGGCCACCATCCTTGTCGGCGGGAAGGAGCCCCGCATCATGGTGCGCTCGGCGCGCGCCCTGGCTGAGGCCATGCCGGGCAGCATGCTTGTCGAGCACCCTGGCTGGCGGCACGGCGAGGCGAGCCTGTGGCACCCCGAGGTCTATCTCGAGGCGCTCGAGGGTCGCCTATAAGCGAGCGCCCGAGCACCGCTGCGGCAGATGTAAGGCCTTGCGTATCAGAGTAGGGCGAGAAGAACGCCCGCAAGCCTATCCCCTCAGCACGTCGTCCATCATCGCGTAGCGCACCGCGTCGATGCTGTGGTCGTTGCCGTCGGGGATCTCGTCCAGCCACGTGCCGTCCCGGTCGCGGTCGTACTCTTTCAAGCGGAACTCCTCGTAGGCCAGCGGCGCCCGCTCCGGGTCGATGCAGATCTCTCGCAGCCCCGCCAGCCACTCGTAGGAGAGCCTGCGCATGTTCGACTTCCGCGCCGGCCGCACCCGAAGCCCCGCCTCGCGCCTCCACACGGCCATCGACTGCTTGCCGTCCGGCGTGTCGTCGCACCAGATGAGCTCGTCGTGGAGGTAGACGTCCTCGCCGGGTTCGTCCGCGTAGGTGAGCGCATCGGTCACCATCGCCGCCGTCTCGGCAGGCGTCTTCCTGTTCGCCGAGAGCTCGCCGAAGATGGTGAGCCTCCGCTCGCCGGGCTCCCATCCGCAGCGCACGAACCGCCACGGGTCGGGGAACCGGCCCCAGTCCACGCCGCTTCGCGTGCGCGAGAAGCCCCGGCACGCCGCGTCGGACAGGCGCACGCTCACGACGTTGTTGAAGACGGAGCCGCCCGTCCCCGTGACCTCGCCCAGGTACTCCGAGCGCCACGCCCGCTCGTCCACCGAGCGCAGGTACTCCGCCTCCTCGATGAACGGAGCGCCCAGCCACTCCGGGTGGCTCTCGATGACGTCGAGGTAGCTCGATTGCCGCACCAGCGTGTCCGCGCGCCGCTCCCGCTCCAGCCCCTCGCGGTTCACCCAGCTCCAGAGCGTCCGGGGAGGGTTGTACGAGTAGAAGATCCAGAAGTCGTCGCCGCCGCGCCGAAGCGAGTTCAGGATGCTCCTCACCGCGTCGATGCCGTCGAACTGGTCCAGCTCCTCGAACCAGACCACCGCCGCGTAGCCCCGCGCGAACTTCACGCCCTTGAGCTTGAGCGGGTCGTCGGCGCCCCGGAACACGATTCGCTGCCCCGTCGGCAGGTACGTGAGCTCCATCGGAGAGATGCGCGCGCGGAACCACGCGTCGAGCCTCAGCGCCGCGATCGCCCACGCCATCTGCGAGAACACGGAGTCGCGCAGCGTGTTCGAGAACCTGCGCACCACCACCGCGTTCGCCTCCGGGTGCGCCAGCAGGAGCAGCACGATGCAAACGCTGATGAAGCTCGACTTCGTGGAGCCGCGCCCGCCGTGGAGCCAGTAGTGCGTGTGACCGTGGGCCATCACGTCGCCCAGCACGTCGTGGAAGCACGGGATGACGAGCGAGGAGGCGTCAACCATCGGCGCCGTCCCCGTCGAGGCCGGGCAGCCTCTCCTGCACCGGCTGCGCGAGCACGCCGAGCACGATCTTCGGCGCGGCGTCCGCCTTGGCGTCGTCGCGCTGGCGATCCGCCTTGCCGAACTCGTCCGGGTACTTGCGCTCCAGCAGCCACGCCGCCGCCGTCCAGTACTGGTTGCGCGCCAGCGCCGCCGAGCGGATCGTGGTGAGCAGCGTCCGCTTGAACGCCGACTCCTCCTTTTTTAGTCCCTCGCTTAACGCGCGCTGCAGCCTGTTCTTCGGGTCGCCGATCCAGCGGTAGAACGTCGACTCGTGGATCCCCAGGGCGCAGATGATGTCGCCGTTGGAGAGGCCGTCCGCCTTGAGCGCAATAGCCTCGTCAACCATCTCCTGCGTCAGCTTCGGACGCCTCGCCATGCAATCACCCCCGTGAAAGTCGGTAGACCTCGTCACGGTGGATTGTCCGGGCGCGTCACAAAAGATCGCGGCTAGCCGGCAAGCCCCCTGAGCGCTTCACCGAGGGCTGCCAGGCGTTCGCGGTCGAGGGTGTAGCGCTGCCAGCGCCCGTCCTTGCGCGCGGTGACCAGTCCGCACTCGCAGAGCAGCCTCATGTGATGGGAGAGCGTGGGCTGCCCGATGCCAAGTCCCTCGAGAAGCTCGCACGCGCACGTCTCGCCCCGTTCGGAGAGCGCCGCGAGCACGGAGAGCCGGCTCTCGTCAGCGAGGGCTTTGAAGACGTCGGCGCGAAGGGGGGCGTCCACGCCGGGGACAAGACCGCGCTCAAGGCGGTCCGCGAGGTCACGGACGCGCGCCTCGATTTCATGCGCCGTCGCAAGGAAGGCATCGCTGCCCCTCCCGGTCGGGTCCTCGAGCCCCCAGTCCTCGCGGTGAGTGCAGGGCAGCGCGGGGCAGCTCACGCCGCAGCCCATGGTTACCACGATGTCCACCTCGCCCAGCTCGCCGAGCCCCTTTGGGCGCAGGCCGGAGACGTCGGCGCCGAAGGCATCCCGCAGCGTGAGAAGCGCGTCGGCGTTGACCTCGACGGCGGGGTGGGTGCCCGCCGAGCAGGGGTCGAGCGCATTCCCTGAGACCTCCTTCGCTATGGCCTCCGCCATCTGGCTCCTGCACGCGTTGTGCGTGCAGACGAAGGCGACGCGCGTCCGTCCCGCGTTCCCTGATCCCATGTCCGCTCCTCGAAATGAATGGGCCATCACTGGCAATCCATATTATATCGAAGATAGTCAATGTATAATGAATCGACAGTCATCGATACGACGATTGGAGCGACCATGACAGAAGCACCCTCCGTGCCCTCCTGGGCCTTGGCCATCTGCGAGGGAAGTGTCTCGACCTGCCCTGCCGACGTCCTTGAGGAGCTCATGGCGGCGCCCGAGTGCCCCGAGTTCGGCGCCGCCCACCACTTCCTCGTTGGGGCGGCCCTCCTCGCAGCAGCGCGCAACGCGCTCGGGTCTGGTGACCTGGGCGTCCAGCTCGAGGAGCTCGCTGTCCGGTCGTCCTCCGTGCCCGGCGGCGCGTGCGCGCGCTGGGGAGTCTGCGGCGCCGCAGCGTCATGCGGCATGGCGCTCTCGATTCTTCTCGACAACGCGCCGCTCAGGAAGGAGGGTTGGAGCGAGGTACAGGAGATGGTCTCGGACCTTCTTGGGCAGATCGCCCGCGCTGGCGCGCCCCGGTGCTGCAAGCGGGACTCGCGAATCGCGGTGCGCGGCGCCGTCCAGTGGTTCGACGACCTCCTGGGAATCGAGTTCGCTGCGCCGGCTCACAAGCCCGCGTGCGCGGTGTCCGGCAAGAACTCGGCTTGCCTCGGGGAGGGCTGCCCCTACTTTGTCTAGGCACCTCCCTGAGAACGGCGCTCTCTTCGCCCCTTGAGCCCGTACCTCCTGCACAGGCGGCTGTTTCGCTGCCGCATCCGGTCCCGCTCGCGCCGCACGTCGTCGATTGCCGGCGTTTCCTCGGCAGCCACGCGCTCGCGCTCCAGCTGCTCGTTGAAGGCGCGCTCCTGGGCCAGGTGGTACTCCTCGCTGCACCTGCGGCACATTCCTGTCTGTCGGTTCAGGTTCACGCCTACGGCGCCGCACGAGGGGCACACGGTCCGCACGGCGAGCGAGCAGTGGATCCGCGACGCGCGCATCTCCACCGCCCGCACGGAGTGGGCGACGCCGCACCTCCGCTCGATCTCGGCCGCCGCGTAGGCCGCGCCCCGGAAGCTCACCTCGCGCAGGACGTCGTCCTGCTCCTCCGTCCACCAGCTCACCGCGCGCACCTCCCGCCGCGTCTCACCCTGCCGCCCGGGCGCGTCTCACGCCCGCCTGAGACGCCAATCAGCCCCGCCACCAGCACGAATGCCGCCCGTCTCAACGTCTCGACGGAAATAGGACCCGAGGTCCCCGCCCGCGCGTGCGCGCGCCCGCGCCCGCCCGCGCGCGACGTCCACCCATGTCTCGTCCCCGTCAAGACGTTGAGACGGGAGGAGGGGACGCGCACCCTCACCAGCCGCCAGGGGCGTCTCGACCCGTGTCTCAGCATGGCCCGCCCCCTTGAGACGGCGCCACCGAGGGAGGCGCGCCCGCCGAGCGCTCGAGCAGCGCCTCGAGTGCCGCGTTGTCGATGCAGACGCAGTAGACGCGCGAGTCGCCGAACCGCTTCTGCCGCGTGAAGCCGCGCCCCGCAGGCCCCTCGAGCACGCCCTCGTCGGCCATGAGCAGGAGCGTCTTCTGCCGGTCGAAGTTCGCGCCCGCGAGCGCCTGGTCGAGCACCGACGAGAAGACCCACCAGCGGAAGCCGGGGCGGTCGCGCCGGTCCTCCACCGCGCCCCAGCGCTCCAGCCGGTCCAGCTCCGCCGAGCTCTCGAAGTGCAGGCGGTTCCTCACCAGCCACTCGGCCACGAACTGGATCGCCTTCAGGTCGGTGTCGCCGCCGTCGGCGCCGATGGCGTTCACGAGCGCCCAGCTCGCCATTCGCATCGCGCCGTCCAGCCACGCAGACCACTCGCTTCCCGGCGCGAACACGTAGAACCGCGCGAGCGCGTCGGCGAGCGCCAGGAGCGCCACGTTGTCTGCCTGCGGGTGCCCGCCCGTGCACGCGCACACCGCGTCGCGCACCGCCGAGAACTGCCCCGCGTAGAAGGCCGCGTCGTTTCGCCTCAGCGCCCTCACGGAGGCGCGCCCCACCATGCCGTGCTGCTCGGCCACCAGGTGGTGCATCGCCTGCGCGGCGCGCACGTCCCCGAAGGGCTCCGCGCAGAGCTCCAGGGTGCGGTTGGCCGCGCCCTGCTACGTCGAGGTGCCCACGATGGGGATCTCGCCCGTGGCTATCGTGAGGCAGCGCCAGCTGCCCGCCCTCATCATCGGCCGGTTACTGTTGAGCACCACGCGCTCGTGGCCAATGGAGAGCTAGCAGAGCAGACCCTCGACGCATTGGCGCTTGCCCGAGCCTTCGAAACAGCAACAAAAACGAAGACACCTGGTATCCTGGACGCAGACGGAAGGAGGCGCCATGCCACGCAGGAACTGGACGCGCCGGGAGACCCTCATGGCGCTCGCCTTCTATCTGTGCCCTCCCCTGCCCCGCAAGAACTGGGACGACAACGATGCGGAAGTTCGGCTCCTCGCTGAGAGAATCGGGCGCTCGGAGTCCGCCGTCTGCCTCAAGATCGGTAACCTCAAGGCGTGCGATCCCAATCGCTCAGGAAGCGGCTTTTCCCATGCTGCGACGATGGACGCCCGGGTCATGTCCGAGTACCTCGCCGAACCTGACGAGATCATATCCGAGGCGATGTGGGAGCTCGAGGAGACCGGAATCCAGATCTCCTACGACGGAAGAATCGAGGCGCCGAGCTCTTCTCGCCCCGATCGGCCGCAGCAGCTCGGGCTGGAGCGCGTTGAGCAGGTTCGCCAACGTGTCAACCAGGACTACTTCCGCAGCGTGCTCCTCGCCAACTACGGTGGCGCCTGCTGCCTCACGGGGGTGAGCGTACCCGCGCTCCTCACGGCGAGCCACATCAAGCCCTGGTCGGCTGCGACCCCGAGCGAGCGCCTCGCATCGTCGAACGGGCTCTTGCTCAACGCGCTGCACGACCGTGCCTTCGACCGCGGCCTCATAACACTCGATGACTGCTATCGCGTCGTAGTCTCCTCGCACGTGCCTCACACTCCCGCCAACGACCAGTGGCTCCACTCCTTCGCTGGCAGGCAGATTCACCTTCCGCACGGCGAAGAATTCATCTGGCCGAGCCGTGAGTTCATCCACTACCACAACGACTGCGTCTTCGAGCAGTGCGCGTGAGGGGCAAAGAGCTAACAGTCCCAGCCTCAAAGCCGAGAAGCGCAGAGAAGGCACTCGTCCCGAATGCTCGGCCATGCTTTTGCTGAATCAGTGCCTTGGTCATTGGCCGTCACTCCCGTTCACTCGAAACAACTGCTGGAGTTGCAGCTCCTTCTCCATGTTCAACAACGAGCCGCACTTTTGAGCCAAAGGGGTCAACGAGCAGGCCCATGAGATGCGAGCCGTGCTTTTCCAGAAGCTCGCGAAGCAGGAAACGATCCTCCTCATGCCAGAGCGGGTAAGAGATCACATGACCGCGCTCGTCGATGAACTCATACTCGACGGGCTCGCCATTCTCGACATGAGCAACGATTCTCAACAGGCCGCCGGCGTCCTTGTTTTTCTCGTCTGGCTCCTCCTTAGGCCCCTCTTCCTCCTCGACATGTGAACCCATGTCAACCATATTGTCTGAATAGAGTTCAGCTAAACCTTTGTCCACAAGCCAATCCCAGTCGCTGATGTTATCCATCAGCCAGAGCTCGACCTCCCCTACCAGCTCGTACCTAGGGCTTTTCTCCAATCGAAAGGCGATGCCCTGCCTCAGGTAGTCGTCATATCCCGAGAACGACGGAGCGTACGTTGCGACTGTCTCCCGCTCCTGGTATTTCGACTTGAACCACTCCATATACATGCTCGAGAGCAAGGCCGTGGACAGCGGGAACTCCTTCGTGTCATAAAGTACGGCGTCGCACCCGCAGTACGGACAGAGGGCTGTGTCCGCGCCGTCCTCCTCAGGCATCCAGTCGGTAATCTCGCTCGCCACAAACGAGCTCCCACAGTGGAAACAGCCGCAGCGGAGCAAGCTCCCCTCGAGTATGGGACGTCCGTATGCCGTCAGGCGGTTCAGCGCGTGTCTGTCTTTGTAGCTGAGATGCGGGACCTCAACCGAGGCCTCGTCCGGAACGATGTGACGCCTCATTGTTAGCACCACCTTATTGGGTTGCCCATCTCGAGAGAGGCAACGAGTAGGTTTCGTATGCGTTCCGCAGTCCCGTACTTACCTTCGTAGAGGAAAGGAGCCTTCTTTGAGGTGACATAGAACTCGCGCTCGACCTTCGGAGCCCCCTCCGGCCCGATGGAGTCAAAGGTCTCCGTCGTCGCACCCGTGTCCAGACAGATGATCTCCATCCGCTGACAGCCACTCTCGCTTGGCTTGCCGAACGGAACCTGTTTGAAGTGAGTCGTCTCCACCGGTGGACGCCCCGCATGTAAGAAGCAGACCTTGCCGCCGGTCATCCTCACCTCGTCGAACGGACCCATCATCCACGGAAACGACCCCTTCTCCGTGGAGGTCCAGATCTCCGTATCAGACTCTGCGTCACATAGGACCCACTCATCGACGTCACTGACCTTCTCGATGAACCGATCAAGCTCCTCCAGGGTGTCAGCCGCCATCTCCGCGGGATACGTTCCCCCGTTCGCGTGCGGAAGCAGCTTTGCAAGCAAGGGAAACTCAGCTTCACCGCCAGCAGCCTCAACAAGGGACTCAAACTGAGCACACCCGGACCAGTTGCTCACCCATTCGGAACAGTAGTCTCCGCCTTCATGTTCGCAACAAGACTCCGCCCAGTTCTCAAACTCCCTCTGGAGATCACCATACCGGGCGCAAAACTGACGGTACGCAAGTCTCTCGTGAGCTGTATCCAGCTTACGCGACGAAAGATATCCCTCCTCGTCGACATACACGTCATCCAAGGGGACAGGACCAGGCTTGAGCTTGCCCTCCTCAAAGCACCGGCAGCGCACCGTGGCATCAAGACCCATTGTCTACCTCCAAATCGATGCCCCTCTTTGTTCAAGGCTGCTTGAACGACCGGACAATATTTCGGACTGTGCAGACAACTGAGCAGGGTCGCGCCGCGCTCTTTTCGCATGAATCGCACACGCCCGTGAACAACCAAAGGATTCTTGCCATCGACAGGGAGAAGATTACCCTGCCGGGCATCGGCAAGTCAGCCTAGCCGAGTCTTGTTTTTTTAGACGTAGATAGCGTACTCATACCCTCACTGCTATTCAGGCTCATCGACTTGTCGCATCATCCTTAGATATCTACGTCCTAAAGGAGTAATCGCGTAAGAGTCTGAACGAGTTATTCTCTGATACTTCGGGTCATGCAGCTTTTTTATCTTATTTGAATTTAGATTTTTTATAAGTTCGGACAATGCTTCTTGGACTTCTTCGAGGTTTTGCTCCCGCTTTTCCTCGTTCTTGCTCTGAAGCAAACCAAATCGGCAGAGCTTTTGGCGGATCGACCGGCATTGACTTTCATCGATCCCCTCCTCTGAAATTAGCCGATTGTAGTCATCGTCCGTCCGGCCCTCAGTAAAGTAGCTGCCCCCGTGTAAGTTCAAGACCCTGATATCGAGCCTGCTCAAACGGGACAAATCATCGAACAGGGCCACCATAAAACTGTCGCTGACGCCCTCTTCGCCCATTGCATTAATAAACGCGTGCACGCAATATGCGACCTTTTCAGGCTCATTTTCATTAACTATGCTATCGAGAAAGGCATCGCGGTACATCCCCTCCGAGAACTTTCTTCTCTGATTCTCATCGAGTCGATCGAGTCGCTCGTTCACCTTGTCCATGCTTGCAGATAGCTCGGAAATCAGCTCGATTACATTCCTCTCGAAACGACGAACCTTGTACCCCATAACAGCACCAAACACGCCCGGTGCAACTGCTCCAACAACGCCATCTGCCACGACGGATGCTGCCCCGTGCAAACCAGCCTGAGTAAGTGCGGCGGATAACTTTGGCAGATTATCGAGGACCGTCTCCGTTCCGGACTCCACAATTGCAAGTGAAGCGTCTTTGACTTTCTCTACCAGCTCACCCATTGTCTTCTCCCTAATTCGGGGGACTAGTCAGCCCAAATCGAAATATCCCTTTACAACCCCAACAACTCGCTATGGCTTCCCGTACGCGTAGCAACGAGCAAAAGCCCCTCTTCATCCACGCGATAGATAAGCAGCCAGTCGGGCTCGATGTGGCACTCGCGGTGACCGCGATATGTCCCACCGAGCGAATGATCGCGCATCGCATCGGGAAGCGCTTCTTCTCGAACGAGCGTCTCAAGGGTCCGCTCGAGCTTTGAGAGGTCCTTGCCCTGTCGCTTCACGCGCTTGTAGTCCTTCTTGAACTTGGCAGTAAATCTCAGCTCCAGCATGGCCTACTCCTCGTCGAGCGCGGCCATTGCCTCCTTGACTGTGTGATAAGGGCCGGAGAGGTTCCTGCCCGCCACCGCATCGTCCATCGCAGCAAGTGTCTCCTGGCTAAATCCGTATGGATTGGACGGATCAAACGGGAAGCCCCCGCGACGGTTGAACGCAGACACGAACATGCGGATTGCGTTGCTCGGAGAGGTGCCAATCTCGTCGCAGATCATGGAGAAGCGGTCCTTCTCGTCCTTGCGAAGCTTCGCAGAGATGGACTCGGTCGCAGCTGCGGTGGCCATGGATACTCCTTACTACAACCTCCTACTTTATCGTACATTGTATACCCAAGGATATTGCGTCCGAATCCCATATGTTTAGTCATCCGTGAGTCCCGCCAGTACAGTTGCCAGCGAAGAGCGCCTCGCCCAGATACACCACCTACATTCGCACGAGAAGCGTGGGCGCGTCAGCAAACAGCTCAGGCTCGCTGTACTGAAAGCCGTTCGCCAGCGTCTCCGTCCGCATCGCAATCACCTCGTAGGGAGGAGCGCTGTCAACGTCCTCGGCGGCGGGGTTCTTCTCGACCCGATAGAGCGTGGGCGCAAGGCCACCCGGCGTGACGCCCAGCTCCGCAAGGCCCGTCTGCGGGTCCTGGTTGTCATACGCCAACCTGATGTTAAACCAACCTTTGTCCCGCACGCTTTCCGGCAGACGCGCAAAGAGGTCTGGGGCCACCGCTAGGCTATAGGCCTCAAAGGCCCCCGGTGCGAACTCGCGCTCGTCAAAGCGCTCGAGGCTCCCACTCTCCTGGAGTTCCTCCAGCGAGACGGGACTCTCCACGGTCTCCAGCTCCACATCGCCCGTGCGCAGACGCACGCCGCACTCGTCGGAGGTGACGTAAACGCCCTTGCCCACGGGGAACCACTCCACGATGAGCCAGCTGCCAATGTCATCGGCACCCGTATCACTATCGTCAAAGGGACTGAGCTCGCCGAGCTTGCCGTTCTCCGCGTCGCTGGTGACCACAGCGTCGTCGGTGATACCGGGCACCCCATCGCGACACCCAGCCTGGTAGACGACCACCCGCGTCTCCGTTTCCCCGTCCATCAGGGGAAGCAGCGCGCGGCACGCCCCCTCGATGGGCGCCACCCACGCGGGCGTCTCGGGAACGTCTGTCGGGAAGCCGTCCGCATAGTCCGCGTCCGCACCGGAGAGCTCGATCTTAACGTACGGCACACCCAGGCTGACGCGCGAGGCCTCCTGCTCGAAGAAGCTGTCGTCGCCCGTGTAGCGCGCGTAGAAGAACGAGGCGCTCTGCTCCACGGTCGTCTCGAGCTCGCCGTTCTTCTCGCCAGCTGGATCCTCCGGCCAGTAGTACGTCGAGATGCACCCCTCAAAGAAGCCGTCCTCCTCAAGCGGGACGCCGTTCACAGTCACGGATGCAACGTCGCAGCCCGCGTCCCCCAGGCGCTCGCAGCAACCCTCGAGCTCCTCGCGGAAGCGCTGCTCGTAGGCTGCCGTGACCTCGTCCTGCTGCCGGTTGTCGCCAACGACGCCGTCCTCAAAGTCCACGAGCACCGTCTGACCGTCGCTCATGGTGCAGAACGCCCGACCGGACGACTGGTAGCCAAACAGGACGTACGACCGGTCCTCCCAGACGTCGACCACGTGGGCGTCGTCACCGTACTTCTCGGCGTAATACCGCTCCGCCTGCCTGGCAACGCCCTCTTCGTCGAACTCCCCCAGGTTGCCGCAACCCACAAGGGCAAGAACGGTCACCATGACGAGAAGAACGAGCGGGGCGAGCTTGCGGCGCAAAATCGGAGCGGTGGCATACGTCATGGGGAACCTCCCGCGCGAGGGGGATTGTGGCTCCATTGTCGCAGAACGAACGCCAGGGGCCCGCTACTTGTCCCTGAACGACAGCATCCCGCTGTAGTCCGCGTCCCGCGGGCGCCGGCGGTCGGGGTCGCGGAAGAAGTCCGCCGCGAGCCGGCGAATCACGGGCGAGAGCGCGATCAACGCGATGAGGTTCGGGATCGCCATGAGGCCGTTGAAGCAGTCGGCGAACTCCCACACCACGTCGAGGTTGGTCACGCAGCCCGCGAACACCATGGCGACATAGGCAACCTGGTAGACGCGCACGGCGGCGCGCTGGGCGCGGCTCTTGCGGAAAAGGTACTCCACGCACTTCTCGCCGTAGTAGTACCACGCGATGAGCGTGGCAAACGCAAAGAGCATGAGGCCCACAGTCACGATGTACTGACCGCCGGGGATGCTCTGCCCAAAGGCCGCCGAGCTCATGGCGCCCTCGGACATCATGGGGTCAGCATGCCACAGTCCCGAGGTGATGATCACGAGGCCCGTAATCGTACACATGACGATGGTGTCGAAGAACACCTCGAAGGTGCCCCACAGGCCCTGGCGGGCGGGGTGGTCAGTGTCGGCGGAGGCGTGCGCGATGGGCGCCGAGCCCATGCCCGCCTCGTGGGTGAACACGCCGCGCGACATGCCCACGCGGCACGCGTACATGACCGTGGCGCCCAAAAAGCCGCCCGTGGCGGCCGTGCCCGTGAAGGCGTCGCGGAAGATCTGGGCGATCGCCGCGGGAATCTCGGCGGCGTTCACCACGAGCACCGCAGCGGCACCGGCGAGGTAGAAGATGGCCGCGAAGGGCACGAGCCTCTCGGTGATCTGCGCGATGCGGGTGATGCCGCCGATGAGGACGAACCCCGCGAGCAGCGCCACGACGACGCCGATGACGGGCAGCGGCACCCCAAAGGTGGCATTCACGCTGCCGGCGAGCGAGTTGGCCTGCACGCTCGCGCCGATGCCGAAGGACGCGAGGAAGCCGAGGGCGGCGAACAGCATCGCGAGCCAGGTCTTGCCGAGGCCGCGGGAGATGTAGTACATGGGGCCGCCCACGATCTCGCCGCGCTCGTTGCGCGTGCGATAGGCCACCGACAGCGTGACCTCGCAGAACTTGATGACCATGCCGGCCAGTGCGGAGAGCCACAGCCAGAAGATCGCCCCCGGGCCGCCCGTTGCCACCGCGAGCGCCACGCCCACGATGTTGCCGGTGCCGAGCGTCGCGGCAAGCGCGGTGCATACCGCCTGGAAGGGCGAGATGGTGCCCTCCCCTGCCTCGGACGGGTCTCGGCGCTGGAAGAGCGTCTTGGTGGTGTAGCGCATGACCACGTTGAAGCGCGTGAACACGGCGCCCTTGGTGACGACGAGCAGGAACACGCCGGTTCCGAGCATCAGCACGACCATGGGGACGCCCCACAGCACGTTGTCGTTCAGCGCGGTGATGGCGGACATGAGGAAGTCGAACATGAGGGGCCTCTCGATTGGCGCGCGGGGCGACGTCAGCTACACAAAGGTCAACTTTGCCCTACCTGTGTTTCCGCAGCGTGACGGGAGCGTTGATTGTCGAGCCGCCAGCCGCCCACGCGCGCGACGCCCCGTTTTACCGCCAGTGGCGGTAAAGAGTTGGCGGTAAAGCCGCGGGCTTTTGCCTTGGCGGCGTCCGGGCGATGTGTACGTTTCTCGGCGGTGTGCGCACTCGTCAGCGTTGTGCGCACTCGTCAGCAGCCCGTCTACCTGCGGCTCTGTTGAGAAGGACCTCTGGGGCAGTGTGCACACCGCCGACGAGTGCGCACAACGCCCCGGCGTCACGTGCGCGCGACGATGAGGCGCAGCTTCCAGTCGTTGGGATCGGCGATGAGGCCCCTCAGGCGCGGGCCGTACTTCTCGACAAGATCGCGGACAAGACGCTGCTGCCCGGACATGATCGTGTAGGGCAGAGCCCTCCCCCGCTCGTCAACGAGCACCAGGTCACGAGGACCGCACGTCACGATTCGCACCATGCCGCCGGCGTCGTCGCAGCCAAACTCGCGGAACAGGTCCACCTCGCCTACAGCCTCGTCCGAGGGCCTGCTCCCCATCCGGAACGGAACCCCCTGCCGCAGCCAGTCATCGTAGTACGAGAAGGACGGGGCGTAGGTCGCGACCCTTTTCCGTCCCTCGTACTCCGGGCCAAACCAGCCCAGGTAGAGGGTCGTGAGTAGCGCCGTCGACAGCGGGAACGCCGGCGTCTCGAATATGACGGAGTCGCAGCTGCAGTGGGGGCAGAGCGCGGTGTCAGCGCCGTCCTTCTCGGCCATCCATGAGATGACCTCACGCGCGGGAAACACACTCCCACAGTGGAAGCAGCCACAGCGACGGTCGCTCCCCTCGAGCTCGGGGCGGTTGTACGCCGTCAGGCGGTTGAGCGCGTGGAGGTCTTCGGGGCCGAGATGGGGAACCTCGGCCGAGGGGTCGTCCGGAACGACGCGACACGCCATCGCTAGCACCACCTTATCGGGTTGCCGGACGCGTGCGAGGCCTCGAGCAGGTGGTGCAGGCGCTCCGTCGTCCCGTACCTGCCTTCGTGGATGGCCTGCGGCGCATTTGCGACGACCCACTTGGCGAAGCGGTCGAGCTCGGCCAGCGTGGCGGCCGCCTTCTCGGCAGGGTAGGTTCCGCCGTTGCCGTCCGGCAAGAGTGCGCTGAGCAGCGGGTAGTTCTTCTCGCCACCCACGCGCTTGACGAGCTCCCGGAACTCGGCGCACCCCGACCAGTTGCCCACGTGCTCGGTGCAGAGCTCACCGTCCTCGTGCTCGCAGCAGGAGCGGAGCCAGTCGTTGAACGCACGCTCCAGGTCGGCATAGCGAGCGTCGAACTGGCGGCGCGTGAGCCTCTCGCGTGCCTCGTCGAGCGTGCGGGACGCGAGGTAGCCCTCTTCGTCAACGTACACGTCCTCGAGGGGCACCGGCCCCGGGCGGAGCCCGCCCTCCTCGAAGCACCTGCAGCGCACTGTGCCGTCCAGACCCATGGCCCTCCGCTCGCTCGTCTTCACATGACCATTATGGTCGTACAAAAGTCGGGGATTCTTGAGGATGCCGGGACGTTTTCCCAGTTGGGCTGTTCGGGGCTGCGGAGATTTGTACGACCAACCGGCTTGGGAGTGTACACATCGCCGGGGAGTGCGCACATCGCCAAGCGGAGGCCCGCCGGGCATGGCAGAACCGGCGGGCCTCCAGAAAGGGATGTGCAACGAAGCGGAGCTCCTAGTCGCGCGAGTAGTACGTGTGCTTGAGCGGCAGCTCGCACTGGAGCTCGCCGGTGAGCGCGCGGTAGGCGTTCTGCACCGCGGGCGCCGTCGGGATCGTGGCGATCTCGCCGATGCCCTTGCCGCCGTACGCCACGTCCAAGAGCTCGTCCTTCTCGACGTAGATCGCGTGGATGTCGGGGATGTCCGGCGCCCTGAAGAGGCCGAGCGTGCCAAACTTCACCTGCGGCACGCAGTCCTCGAGGTCAAAGCGCTCGGTCAGCGCGTAGCCCATACCCATGAGCACGCCGCCCTCGATCTGACCCTGGATGGCGATGGGGTTCACCACCTTGCCGGAGTCGTGCGCGGCGTGGACCTCGGTCACGCGGCCGTCGTCGTCCAGGATCACCACGTGGGTGGCGTAGCCGTAGGCCACGTGGCTCTTGGGGTTGGGGACGTCCGCGCCGAGCTTGTCGGTCTTCTCGAGGTACTCGTAGGAGAACTCGCGGCCCTCGAGCTCGGCCAGCGCCGCCACCGGGTCGCTCGCGTGGTAGCCCGCGCCCGGGCCCACGTAGGGCGTGCCGTCGGCGTACTCGACCACAAAGCCGTCGCCGTGAGCGACCACCGGCTCGGAGCCGGTCTCCGTGCCCTCCTCCACCGCGAGCATGGCATCGCGCAGCAGGAACGCAGCGCCGCGCACGGCCTCGCCGGTGATGAGCGTCTGGCGCGAGCCGGAGGTGGTGCCGGAGTCGGGCGCGTTCTCGGTGGAGCACTCGCCGTTGGCGATGTGCGACAGGGGCAGCCCCGTGGCCTCGGCCACGTCCTGCAGGAAGACCGTGTTGCAGCCCTGGCCGATGTCGGAGGTGGCGGAGTAGACCACCGCGCGGCCGTCCTCCACGCGGATCTTGCAGCGACCGGCGTCGGGCAGGCCCACGCCCACGCCGGAGTTCTTCATCGCGCACGCGATGCCGGCGTGGCCGGGGTGCGCCTCGTAGACGTCCTTGACCGCGAGCAGCGTCTCCTTGAGCGCGGTGGAGCGGTCGGCGATCTGGCCGTTGGGCAGGACCTTGCCCGGCTCGATGGCGTTTCTGTAGCGGATCTCCCACGGCGAGATGCCCACCTCGTCGGCGAGAAGGTCGATGAGACTCTCGAGGGCGAACTCGCTCTGGCACACGCCGAAGCCGCGGAACGCGCCGGCAGGCGGGTTGTTGGTGTACCAGCCATAGCCGCGGATGTCCGTGTTCTGGTAGCAGTACGGGCCCACGGAGTGCGTGCAGGCGCGCTCAAGGACCGGGCCGCACAGGCTCGCGTAGGCGCCGGTGTCGAAGTTGATCTCGCAGTCCAGGCCCACGAAGGTGCCGTCCTCGTCGCAGCCGAGGGTGAAGGTGCCCTCCATGTAGTGGCGCTTGGGGTGGAAGTTGATGGACTCCTGGCGCGTGAGGCGCACCTTGACCGGACGCTTCACGGCGAGCGCGGCGAGCGCGGCGAGGTGCTGCACGGAGACGTCCTCCTTGCCGCCAAAGCCGCCGCCCACGAGCATGGTCTCCACGACCACCTTCTCGGGCGTGGCGTCCCAGCCCAGCATGTGGGCGATCTCCTTGCGGGAGTCGTAGGCGCCCTGGTCGGACGAGCAGACCTTCACGCCGTCCTTGTACGGGAAGGCGACGGCGCACTCGGGCTCGAGGAACGCGTGCTCGGTGAAGGGCGTCTTGAAGGTGCGCGTCACCTTGTGCGCGGCGCCCGCGAGCGCGGCGGCCGCGTCTCCGCGGACCACGTGGCGCTGCTGGCAGATGTTGTTCTCGGGCGTGACCCAGTTGCCGAAGGCGAGATAGGGCTTGTGGAGGACGGGCGAGCCCTCCGCACGGGCCTCCTCGATCGAGCGTACCGGCTCGAGCACCTCGTACTCAACCTTGACGGCCTTCTTTGCCTTCTCGAGCGTGGCCGCGTCCTCAGCAACGACGAGCGCAATGGCGTCGCCGACGCAGTGGGTGATGTCGCCCTCAGCCGTCATGACGTCCCAGTCGTAGAGCAGGTGCCCCACGGCGTTCACGGGCACGTCGGCGGCCGTGAGCACGGCGAGGACGCCCGGCATGGCGCGGGCCTTCTCGGCGTCGATCTTGACCACGCGGGCGCGCGGGTACTTGGAGCGGACGGCGCTCGCGTAGGTGAGGTCGGGGAAGTCGCGCTCGTCGATGTCGTCGGGGTACTTGCCGTACCCGAGGACCTTGCGGCGCACGTCCACGCGGAAGGCGCGCTTGCCCACGCCGTAGTCGTCGCCGCGCTCGAGCTCGGGGTCGATGCTCTTCTCGCCCCGCAGGATCGCGGCGGCGAGCAAGATCCCCTCGATGATCTTCTTGTAGCCGGTGCAGCGGCAGACGTTGCCGCGGATGGCCACCTTGACCTGGTCCTCGGTGGGGTCGGGAACCTTGTGGACGAGGGCCGCGCCCGCCATGACCATGCCGGGGATGCAGAAGCCGCACTGGACGGCGCCCACGGCGCCGAAGGCGTAGACGAAGGCCTCCTGCTCCTCGTGGGGCAGGCCCTCCACGGTCACGATGTCGCGCCCGTTGGCCAGGCGCGTGGTGAGGACGCACGCCTTGGTGGCGCGGTCGTCCACGAGCACGGTGCAGGTGCCGCACGCGCCCTCGGAGCAGCCGTCCTTGACGGAGGTGAGCTTGAGGTCATCGCGCAGGTAGCGCAAAAGCGGCTTGTCGCAGGTGACGACCTGCTCCTCGCCGTTGACGGTGAAGCGGTACTCGGCGGGTGCCTTGACGGCGGTTCCAGCAGCCATGGTCTCCTCCCCTACTGGGCCGGGGCGTAGATGCCCAGTGTGTCGTGGATGACGCCCTTGCGGCACTTGGTCGCGCACATGCCGCAGGCGATGCAAAGGCTGTAGTCGATGCGAGCCTGCTTGTCCTCGACGTGCATGGCGCCCGCGGGGCACGCGCGCTCGCAGAGGCGGCAGCCTATGCAGCCCTCGTCGGCGACCCAGATGCGCCTGGTCTCGTCGTCCATGTCTCTCCCCTCGTCGGTCAAAACGGGACGGGCCCCTTTTGACCCCTCGTCGCGTGCGAGGCCCGCGGGCGAGAAGAACCTCGGCCCGCGGGTCGCACGAAGTTACTTGGCCAGCAGGTAGGCGTAGTCGTCGCAGACCGCGCAGATGGTGAGGCGCACGTCCTCGGGCAGGCCGCACGCGGCGTCGCGCACGTCATAGGTGCCCTCGCCGCCGGCGAGGCGCACGCGGACGCGTCCGTCCGACAGCGGCAGGAAGCCGCGGTTCTCGCTCGCGTCCATGTCCTCGGCGCTCCAGAAGAGCGTGAGCTTGTCCTTGTAGGGACGGCCGCTCCACGGGCAGAAGACGGCGCAGTTGCCGCACTCGTTGCACATGCCGTCCACGTGGACGACCTGCTGCTGGGCGAGGCCCGGGACCTTGATCGCCACGTTGGCGCGGTTGGGGCAGACGTCGCAGCAGACCTCGCAGACGGTGGCGCAGCCCAGGCAGCGGCTCGTGCGGTCGGCGGCCACGTCGACGCAGACGTCGCCCTTGCGCGCCATGATGGCGTCGAGCTTGTCGGCGCGGACGTTCTTCTCCTCAAAGGCCTCGAAGGTAGCGCCGACCATGGCGCGCGCCACGGCCTGCGCGTCGGCGATGGCCTCGACGAAGGTTGCCGGCCCGCGGCGGCAGTCGCCGGCGGCCCAGACGTGGTCCACGCCGGTGGCGGTGCCGGCCGGACGGCCGCGACGGTCGAGCTCCACGCCCGCGCCCTCGTAGAGGCCGCGCTCGATCTGCTCGCCCACCGCGCAGATCACGGCGGTGGCGGGCACCTTCACGGTCTCGCCGGTGCCCTCGGGGCGACGGCGGCCGGACTCGTCGGGCTCGCCGAGGCGCATGACCTCGCAGGCCAGCACGTCATCGGTCACGCCGAGCGGGGCGAGAAGCTCGCAGAGCTCCACGCCCTCCTCGAGGGCCAGCTGCAGCTCCTCCTCGTCCGCCGGCATCTCCTTCTTGGTGCGGCGGTAGACGATGCGCACGTTCTGCACGCCGACGGCGCGCTTGGCCACGCGCGCGGCGTCCATGGCGGTGTTGCCGGCGCCCACGATCACGACGTCGGTGCCCAGCGCCATGGGCTCGCCGGCCTTGGCGGTCTCGAGGAACTCGAGGACGTCGATCTCCTCGCCGGCCTTGAGGCCCACCTTGCCGGGCGCCCACGCGCCGGTGGCCACCACGACGTCGGTGAAGCCCTCGTCAAGCAGCGCCTGCACGCTCGTGACCTCGCGATCGAGCACGGCCTTGGCGCCAAAGGCGAGGCAGAGCTCGACGTCGCGGTCGATGTCGTCGTGGGAGATGCGGAACTCGGGGATGATGTGGCGCGCGACGCCGCCGAGGGCGCTCGTGCGCTCGAAGATCGTGACCTCGGCGCCCGCGCGCGTGAGGAAGAACGCCGTGGCGAGGCCGGCCGGGCCGCCGCCGATGACGGCGACGCTCTTGCCCGCGGCGCCCGGGACCGGCGCCACCGGGGTGGCCTTGAGCTCGCGCAGGACCTCGTCGAAGCCGCCGCGGGCGGCGTCGAGCTTGTGGTCACGGATGCGCGCGCCCTCGGGCTCGTAGAAGGCGCGCTCGCACTTGGCGCCGCAGGGGTGCGGGCAGAGGTTGCCGGTGATGTGCGGCAGCGCGTTCTTCTCGACGATGATGCGCAGGGCCTCCGCGAACTTGCCCTCGTCGACGCGGGAGAGGTAGGCCGGGATGTCCTGGCTGATGGGGCAGCCGGTGCGGCAGGGCGCCGTGAAGCAGCTCATGAGTGGCAGCTCGGCGTCGATCTTGTGCGGCTTGGCCGGCTTGATGGGCTTCTGGTAGTCCTTGCCGGAGGCAACGCGGGCCGCGAGCTCGGTCACGGCGTCCACGTCAACGACCTCGGCGCGCTTCTCGCCGGCGAGAAGACCGGCGATCTGGAAGAAGCGCTCGTAGCCGCCGGGCTTGAGGACGTTGGTCGCCATGGTGATCGGCCAGATGCCGGCCGCGTAGAGCGCGCGGATGTTGCGTGCGTCGGCACCTCCCGAGTAGGAGATGCGCAGGCGGCCGTCGAACTGCTGGGCGATGCGGCGCGCGAGCTCGATCGTGAGCGGGAAGAGCGAGCGGCCCGACATGTACATCTCCTCGGAGGGCAGCTCGCCGCGGGTCACGTCCACCGGGAAGGTGTTGGTGAGCTTGACGCCAAAGGCGAGGCCCTTCTCGGCGCAGAGCTTGATGAGGCGCTCGAACATGGGCACGGCGTCGGCCCACTGAAGGTCCTCGCGGAAGTGCGTGTCATCGAAGACGATGTAGTCAAAGCCGAGCTCGTTGAGGCGCTCGCGGGCGAAGTCATAGCCCAAGAGCGTCGGGTTGCACTTGATGTAGGTGTTCACGCCCTTCTCGGTGATGAGGTAGGTGGCGATGCGCTCGATCTCGTCGGGCGGGCAGCCGTGGAGCGTGGACTCGGTGACGGAGTTGGAGACCTGCGGGGAGACGGAGTTCACGAAGTCCGCGTCGACGTTGTCGAAGCGGTCGAGGTTGGCGAGCGCCCAGTCGCGGCACTCGGCCCAGACGTCGCTCCCGGAGGCGTCCTTCATGCCCTCGATGTAGGCGTCGACCTTGGGGCTCTGGATGCCCTCGAGGCTGTAGCCCACGGACATGTTGAAAACGAAGCCGTCCGGGTCGCCGAGGCCGTACTCGCGGGCGATGAGCTTGCACGCCCACCAGGCCTTGACGTACTCGGCGAAGGCGTCGGGCACCGTGAGCTCGGTGGACCACTCGCAGTTGTAGCACTCGTCCTCGGCCACGATACAGGGCTTGTTCACGCAGGCGGAGAGCTCCTCGCCGTCCATGATCTGAACGGTCTTGAGCTCGAAGAAGCGCGAGCCCGCCACGTAGGAGGCCACGATGTTCTGCGCGAGCTGGGTGTTGGGGCCGGCCGCCGGGCCAAAGGGGGTCTCGATCTTCTCGGCAAAGATCGGCTCGGCGCCGCCCTCGTGGACGTAGGCCTTGCGCACGCCGAAGATGCTTGCCTGGGTGTCGTGCTCGGTCAGAATCCAGTCCATGACCTGCGCAAACGGAATCGGCCTCATGACGTCGCTCATTGTTGCTCCTCTCCGATGAGGCGAGGGGACGGTCCCCTTGCCTCATGTGGTCCGCCGGCGAGACCGCGCGCCGGCGAAAGGTGACGATCGGCCCCGCGGAGGCCGAGTGGGGCCGGGCGCCCCTCGCGCCCGGCCAACGGTTCCTAGTACGTGCGCTCGTTGAGCGTGCCCCAGAGCTTCTTGCTCTGCTCGAGGGTCCAGGCGTTGATGCGCTCCTCGTCAAAGGCCACGAACTCGCGGTCCTTGTAGAGCACCTTGCCGTTGACGATCGTGGTGCGGCAGTTCTTGCCCATCATGCCAAAGAGCATGTGGCCGTCGATGTTCTCGTCCGAGAAGGGCGTGAAGACCGGGTAGTCCATCACGATGACGTCGGCTGCGGCGCCCGGCTTGAGGACGCCGACCTCGCGCCCGAAGTAGGCGCTCGCCATCGCGGGGTTGTTCTGGAAGAGCATCGTCATGGCCTCGACCCAGCCCACGTTGGGCATGGCCGCGTTGTGGCGCTGGATGATGAGGAAGACCTTGAGACTCTCGAGCATGTCGTGCGTGTAGGCGTCGGTGCCCATGTGCACGGGGATGCCGCGGCGGAAGAACTCGAGCACCGGCGCGCAGCCCACGGCGTTGCCCATGTTGGACTCGGGGTTGTTGACGATGTGGGTGCCGGTCTCCTTGATGATGTCCATCTCGGCGGGCGTGACGTGGATGCAGTGGCCGAGCATCGTGCGCGGGCCGAGAAGGTCGTGCTGCAGCAGGCGCTCGATCGGCGAGATGCCGCCGCGGTTGAGACGGGAGTCCCAGACGTCGTTCATGCCCTCGCAGACGTGGATGTGGAAGCCCGTGAGTCCGCCATTGGCCTCGGCCATCTTGTCCATCGTCTCGTCGGAGAGCGTGAAGGTGGCGTGCCCGCCGAACATCGCGGCGATCATGCCGGAGTCCTGCTTGGCGGCCCACTGCGCGAACTCGGCGTTCTCGGCGATGGCCTGGTCGCGCTTCTCGTCGCCGCGACGGTCGGAGGTCTCGTAGCACAGGCACGCGCGGATGCCCGTCTCCTCGCAGACGTCCTTGATGGCAAACAGGGAGCCCGGGATCTCGCAGAAGCTCGCGTGGTGGTCGAAGATCGTGGTCACGCCGTCGCGCAGGCTGTCCAGCACGGTGGCGTAGGCACTCGCGCGGGTGCCGTCGAGCGTGAGGTTGTCGTCGATCTTCCACCACTGCTGCTCGAGGTTCTCGAGGAAGTTGGTGGGGTTGCAGCCCTTGATGGACAGGCCGCGGGCCAGGCCGGAGTAGATGTGGGTGTGGCAGTTCACCAGGCCCGGCATGATGACGCCGCCGTGGGCGTCCACGACCTCGGCGCCCGGGTACTTCTCGGCGAGCTCGGAAGCGGGGCCGACCTCGGCGATCTTCTCGCCATCGATGGCGACGGCGCCATCCTCGAGGTAGGCGTTGCCGGCATCGCGCGTGATGACGCGACCGTTGGTGACGAGCAGCATGGCTCCTCCTTCTATCTGGCGAGAAGAACGCTCTTCTCGGCACGTTGCGTGTGGTCGGGCGCCGGGGCTCGGGCGGGGCGAGAGATCCCCGCGCCCTCGTCACTCCTTGCTGGCGGGCATGACCTTGGCGACGGCCTGCTCCTTGGTCGCCGCGGTGCGGATCTCGTGCGGCGGGTCGACGGGCAGGATGAGGTTGAGCAGGATCGCCATGAGGGCGGCCGGGGTGATGGCGTTGGAGCCGATGACGGTGGTCACCCAGGAGGGCATGCCGGGGCCGGCGAGGCACCCGGTCGCCATCCAGATGCCCAGGCCAAACACGACGGAGGTGCCCACGATGGTCGTGGTGCGCGGCGTGAGGCCGTCCTTGGTGAACATGCGGACGCCGTTCATGGTGATGGTGCCGAACACGCCCACGGTGGCGCCGCCGATGACGGGCTGCGGGATGGCCGTGAGCAGCGCAGAGAGCTGCGGGAGCAGGCCGGCGGCGGCAAAGACCGCCGCCACGATCACGAAGACCCACCTGTTGACGACCTTGTTGGAGCAGATGATGCCCACGTTCTGGCCGAGCGCGGAGGTGGGCAGGCCGCCGATGAAGGCGGAGACGAGCGACGTCGCGCCCTGGGAGACGATGGCGCCCGAGAGCTCGCGCTCAGTGGGCATGCGGTCCATGGAGCCCAGGCACGCGGCCGAGACGTCGCCGATGACCTGGATGGCGACCATCGGGTAGACCACGGCGAGCGTGATGCAGACCTCGGGGTGGAACTCGATCGCGTAGGGCATGATCTTGGGGAAGGCGAAGACGCCGGCGGAGCCCACGGCGGAGAAGTCGAGCATGCCGAAGGGCGCGGACACGATGATGCCGGCGATCATGCCAAAGAAGACGCTGCCGAGCTTGAGGGTGCCCTTGGCAAAGTTGTTGAGGCCAAAGACCACGGCAAACGTGACGAGGGCGACGGCCCAGGCCTGCGGGGTGCCCCAGAGATCTGTGCCCTCTCCGCCGGCCATGTACTTGATGGCGGTGGGGTACAGCGACACGCCGATCGTGAAGATCACCGTGCCCGTGACCACCGGCGGGAAGAACTGCTTGAGCTTGCCGTAGAAGACGCCAAACAGGATGGCCGCGACGCCGCCCACGATCTCGCCGCCGAGCAGGGCGCCGAAGGAGAACGTGGCGCCCATGGCCTGCAGCGCGGGAAGGAACGCGAACGAGACGCCCATGACGATGGGCAGGTTGCCGCCGATGCGACGGAACGGCGCGAAGGCCTGCAGGGCCGTGTCGATGGCCGAGAGGATGAGCGCGACCTGGATGATGTCGGTGCGCTGCTGCGTCGTGAAGTCAAACGTCGCGGCGATGAGGATCGCCGGGGTGATGATGCCGGCGAACGACGCCAGCACGTGCTGAAGCGCACAGGGGATCATGTCGCCGATGGGCGGCATCCCCTCACGCTGGAACAGGTAGTCGTGCGCCTCCTTGGCCTCTGCGGTCTGCGTTTTCGCCATAATCGTCCTCTCCACGATGCTGACTCTGTTTCGATAGTATTGCGTGGGGTGGCTAACAATTTGTCTGCTTTGATGAAAATCTGTTAGACGGTAGGTTGCGGGGCGTGAGCGGTCGGGTTACGGCGAGCGGGCCAAGATTTTTCCGTTATCTACGACGGGATATAACGCGACGTCAGGGGCGGTTTTGCGCGCCCGTACGGCGGGACCCGCACCGTTTGTGTGCCTAACAAAAAGTAAGAACGCGCAGCAAATCCGTTACCATGTTTCAAGCACAACGCTTTCGAGGAGGCCCCATGACCGAGGAGCAGCTCGACTTCTACAAGAGGCTCGCCCACGCCCTCGCCCTGCAGTTTGGCAGCGGCTGCGAGGTCGTCGTGCACGACCTCGAGACCAAAGACCCCAGCCACTCCATCGTGGCTATCGAGAACGGCCACGTCACCGGCCGCAAGCTCGGCGACGGCCCGAGCCACGTGGTGCTCGAGGCACTGCACGCCGGCGACGCCAAGCTCGAGGACCGTCTCGCCTACCTCACCAAGACGGCGGACGGCAAGATCCTCAAGTCCTCGACCGTCTTCATCCGAGACGAGCACGGGCGCGCCGTGGGTATCTTCGCGCTCAACTACGACATCACGCTGCTGCGCGCCATGGGCGACACCATCGCCGAGGTCGTGGGCACAGGTCCCAGCGCGCCGCGCGAGCCCGAGCCCATCGTCCGCAGCGTCGCCGACCTTCTCGACGACCTCATCGAGCAGAGCGTGGAGCTCGTGGGGACCCCCGTTGCGCTCATGACCAAGGAGGAGAAGGTCAGCGCGATCCGCTACCTCAACGACACGGGGGCGTTTCTCATCACGAAGTCCGGGCCCAAGGTCTGCAAGTTCTTCGGCATCTCCAAGTACACGCTCTACAGCTACCTCGACGAGGCCAAGAACGGGCCGAAGGAGTAGCGGGCCGGCGGGCGCTTTCGAGGCGCCCGCGGGACGCTACCCGAGCAAGGCACAGTACGCGCGGGAATCCATGCTGGGGACGTGCGAACCACGGTAGGCGGACGCGTCGCGCGTGACGATTGCTTCCGCGCCCAGAAGCTCCGCAGTCGCACGGACGATGCCGTCCTCGAGGTCCGGCTCGTCCGATGCGAAGGCCCCATCTAGGACGGGACCCGTCAGCTCCGCCACCTCCATCAGCGCGCGGAAGTCGTCCAGCCGCGTCCGCACGAGCGCCTCGTCATGATAGTGGCGGCACAGGATGTAGTAGGCGTCCTTGATGCCGGCGGCAAGTATCACGGGCGTCTTGTCCTCCGAGGAGAGCAGCGCCTCAAGCAGGTCAACGGCATCGCGGTGCCTCTCGCGCGTCGCGCTGAGGTAGTCGAGGATGATGTTGGTGTCGAGCACGACCCTAGCCAAAGCGCCTCATCCTCTCCTCGTCGAGCAGCTCGCGGTCGCTCTTGTCCGCCGCCCAGGCCGGCTCATGCAAGACATTCTGCTCGATGGAGGCCGTAAGCGAATGAAAGCGCTCGAGCCGCGCGCGACGGCTGGCCGCCTCGGGATCAGCCGGGTGGATGGTGACCCAAGGCTTGTTGTTCTTGAGCACCACAAGCGTCGACCCCAGCTCATTGACCTGCGCGGTCAGCTCGCTGAATCGGTTCTTCGCCTCGCGGACGCCCACCGCGTCGAGCGTCGTTGACATCTCGCCCTCCTCTAACTATAGCCACAGTATAACAGATTGTGGCTACAGTCAGAGGAGTCGCGGGCCGAGCTCCTTCTCGCCAGCGCGCCCTTCTCGCACGACTTTTGTACGACCACTGAAGTCGCACATATTCTCTTAGACTAGTTTCATAGTGTAATACTGTGGCGTCACACCTCATGGTCGTACAAAAGTCGGGAGACGCCGGGGGCGGTGGCGGGGGCGGTGCCCCGCGCCCTTCTCGCCCCCTAGTTGACGCCGCGGAAGCCGCGCCCGATGATCTCGGAGCTGCTGGTGATGGTGATGAAGGCGCCCGGGTCGGTGGCGCGCACAAAGAGGCGCAGCTTCATGGCCTCGCGGCGCGACAGCACGCTCGTGAGGATGACGACGCGCTTGCCGGAGTAGGCGCCCCAGCCAAACTGCAGCGTGGCGGTGCGGCCGAGCTTCTTGACGATGAACTCCTCCACGTCGCGTGGGTGGTCGCAGATGACCTGGCAGACCTTGCGCTGGCGGATGGACTCGATGAAGCCGTCGACCACGAAGGTCTTGCCGATGAGCGCGAGCACGCAGTAGAGGCCCACGCGCGCGCCAAAGATCCCGATCGCGGCCACCACGACGGCCACGTCCACGGCGAAGAGTGCCTTGCCGATCTCGATGTCGGTGCGCTTGCGCAAGATCATGGCCAGGATGTCCGTGCCGCCGGTTGACGCGCCGATGTCAAAGACGATGGCCGAGCCAACGGCCGGCAGCAGCACGGCAAAGCAGACGTCGAGCCAGAGGTCTCCGGTGATCGAGCTCGTGACCGGGAACAGCCACTCGAAAAGCGACGTGTAGCCAGAGAGGGCAAACGACGCGAAGGCGCTCCACAGCACCGCCTTGCGGTCCAGGAAGATAAGGCCCAGGAGCACGAGCACGGCGTTCATGATCCACATGTAGACCGAGACGGGCAGGGCCGGGATCGCCGCGTTGAACAGGATCGCAAAGCCCGTGGTGCCGCCGAAGGCCAGGTGGTTGGGCGTCTTGAAGAGCACGAGCGCCACCGCCGTGAGGATGAGGCCCACGTTGAGTAGACCAAAGAACTGCGGGAAGCTGTAGGCCATGCGCTTCTTTGAGAGCCGCTCGGCGCGTTGCGCCTCGTCCTCGCTCACGACCTCCGAGACCGGCTCGACCGCCGTCTCGATCTGCTCGTCCACCACGCGCTCCCTTCGGGAATCAAACAACACCTCGAGCACGGCAGTCTAGCAGGTTTGCGACGGCCCGGACCCCAGAACGTGATCCCGGCCTCGCGACGAACGAGAGGCGAGAAGGGCCTGCCCCCGCAAGGTCCGCCTCGAGTTCTTGCCGCGCCCTTTGCGGCAAGCTGTCCGAGCGCCGGATCTTGTGGGGGCAGGCCCTTCTCGCTACCCCTCGAGCCTCTCGGCGAGCATCTTGTTGAAGGCCTTGGGGTTGCCGGAGCCCTTGGCCGCCTTCATGCACTGGCCCACGAGGAAGCCAAGCACCTTCTTGTTGCCATCGCGGTACTGCTGGACCTGGTCGGTGCAGCGGCCGAGCACCTCGTCGACGATCGCGCCGAGCGCGCCCTCGTCCGTGGACTGGCGCATGCCGTGGGCGTCCACGTAGGCGACCGCGTCCTCGTCCGTGCCGTTGATCGCGTCGAGCACCTCGCGCGCCTGGGCGAACGTGAGCGCGTCCTCGGCGAGAAGGCCGGCGACGCCGCGGACCTGCCCCACGGTGAGGGCGTTGTAGCTCGGCGCGAGGTTGACCATGACGTTGGCCAGCGTGGGCACGTTCTTCTCGCCCACGCCCTCGAGGGCCTCCTCGAAGAAGGCGGCCACCTTGGGGTCGCCGGCGAGCTGGGCGGCGTCGGCGCGCTTGAGGCCGTAGTCGGCGACGTAGCGGTCGCGCTTGGCATCGGGCAGCTCGGGGATGCGAGCGCGGCAGCGGTCGATGAACTCGTCGGTGAGGTCGAAGGGCGCGAGGTCCGGGTCCGGGAAGAGGCGGTAGTCGTCCGCGGTCTCCTTGACGCGCATGACCACGGTGCGGCGGCGCGAGGGCTCCCAGTGGCGCGTCTCCTGGTAGACGATGCCGCCCTCCTCGAGGACCTCGGCCTGGCGGCAGATCTCGTACTCGAGCGCGTCGTGCAGGCTCTTGAACGAGTTGATGTTCTTCATCTCGGTCTTGGTGCCAAACTCCGTGGTGCCGCGACGACGCAGCGAGATGTTGCCGTCGCAGCGCATCGAGCCGCTCTCGAGCGAGCAGTCGGAGATGCCGAGCGTGAGGAAGGTCTGGCGCAGCTTCTCCATGAAGAGGCGCGCCTCCTCGGGCGTGCGCAGGTCGGGCTCGGTGACGAGCTCGATGAGCGGGGTGCCGCAGCGGTTGTAGTCGATGAGAGACTCGGTCGCCGCGGTGATGCGGCCCTCCTCGCCGCCCACGTGCACCATCTTGGCGGCGTCCTCCTCCATGTGGATGCGCAGGATCCGGATGGGCGCGACGTAGCCGCCGTCGGCGTCCTTCTCCACGGTGGCGTCCGGGCGCTCCTTGGCGCCGGCGCCGGAGACCTCGAGGTCCAGGTGGCCGTGCATGCAGAAGGCCACGGGGCCCTGCGTGGTCTGGAAGTTCTTGGCCATGTCTGGGTAGAAGTAGTGCTTCCGGTAGAACATGGAGTGGCGCATGATCTCGCAGTTGGTGGCCAGACCCGCCATGACGATCGACTCGATGGCCTTCTCGTTGGGGACGGGCAGGGCGCCCGGCATGCCCAGGCACACGGGGCAGACGTTGGTGTTGGGCGGGTCGTCGTGGGAGAGGCGGCAGTTGCAGAACATCTTGGTCTCGAGCGTGGTGAGCTCGGTGTGGACCTCGAGGCCGATCACGGCCTCCCAGTCCCTGAGGACCTCGGCGAGCTTCTTCATGCGAGCTCACCCCCCTTCCCCACAAAGCCGGGCGCGACGGGGGCCCCGCCGTCGGACGAGTTGGACCGCTCGATCGCGCGCGCAAAGGTGAGCAGCCGCGCGTCGGCGAAGGCCGGGCCCTGCAGCTGAGCCGACACGGGCAGACCGGTCGCCGCGCCCAGGCCCAGCGGCACCGAGACCCCGCCGTTGCCGGCGATGTTGTTGGAGATCGTGAACATGTCCGACGCGTACATCTGCGTGGGGTCGGAGAGCTCGCCGAACTTGAACGCGGTGCGCGGCGCGGCCGGCATGAGGATGACGTCGCACTTCTCGTACGCGCGGGCGTAGTCGGCCGTGATAAGCGTGCGGACCTGCTGCGCCGGGTAGTAGTACGTGTCGTAGACGCCGCTCGAGAGCAGATAGGCGCCCAGCATCTGGCGGCGCTTGGCCTCCTCGCCAAAGCCGTGCGCGCGGGAGAGCGAGGTCTGCTCGGCAAGGGTGGCCTGGCCGGGCTCCTGGTAGCCGTAGCGGACGCCGTCGAAGCGCGCGAGGTTGGAGAAGGCCTCGCACGGCGCGATCACGTAGTAGGCCGCGATCGCCGAGGCGATGTTGGGCAGCTCCACCTCGACGAGCTCGGCGCCCTGGTCGGCGAGTGCGCGGCCCGCGGCGGTGACGGCGTCGCGGACCTCGTCGGTGAGGCCTGCCGCCTCCATGAGCGCGGGCACGACGCCCACGCGGCGACCCTCAATGGAGTCATCGAGGTGCGCGAGGAAGTCCGTGGCGACGGGCTGACTCGTGGAGTCCCACAGGTCGCGCCCGCCGGCGGTGAGCGCGTTCATGGCCAGGGCCACGTCCTCGACGCGCCGGCCGAAGGGGCCGACCTGGTCGAGCGAGGAGCCAAAGGCCACGACGCCGTAGCGGCTAACCGCGCCGTAGGTGGGCTTGAGGCCTACGACGCCGCACAGGGACGCCGGCTGGCGGATCGACCCGCCGGTGTCGGAGCCCAGGGAGATCGTGACCTCGCCGGCGGCGACGGCCGCGGCAGAGCCGCCCGAGGAGCCGCCGGGGACGCGCTCGGTGTCCCACGGGTTGGCGGTGGGATGGAAGGCCGAGGACTCCGTCGAGGAGCCAAAGGCAAACTCGTCCATGTTGGTCTTGCCCACGGGCGTGGCGCCGGCGTCGAGCATGCGCTGGACGCAGGTGGCCGTGAACGTGGACTCGTAGTTCTCGAGCATGCGCGAGGCGCAGGTGGTGCGAGTGCCCACGAGGTGCATGTTGTCCTTGAAGGCAACGGGCACGCCGGCGAGGGGTCCCAGCTTCTCTCCGGCGGCGCGGGCGCGGTCGGTGGCCTCGGCCGCGGCGAGCGCGAGGTCGGCGGAGACCTGCAGGAACGCCTTGACCTCAGGCTCGCGGGCCTCAATGGCATCGAGCGCGGCGCGGGCGACCTCGACGGCGGTGAAGTCGCCGGCCGCGACGCCCGCGGCGATCTGGCTCGCGGAGAGCTGGTCGAAGTTCGCCATTAGCGGTCACCCCCCTGGTCGCCGAGGATGGACGGGACGCGGAAGCTGCGGTCGCGGGACGCGCCGGCGTTCGAGAGCGCCACGTCAACGGGCAGGTGACGCACCGCGTCGTCCGGCACGTCCTCCCCCATCACGTTGGAGAGGTCCCCGATGGGGTGGAACGTGGGCTCCACGCCCTCGAGGTCGTACTGGCGGATGGGATCGAGCAGCGCTACGGCGTCGTTCATGTAGGCGGTCATCTCGTCGAGCTCGGCGTCCGTGAGGGCGATCCGCGCGTAGTCCGCGATGCCCGTGACGTCTTCTCTGGTAAGGGGCATGGGTCCTCCTATCTTGGCTGCGGCCTATTCTACGCCAGGGGCTGGCGGCGCGCGGAACCCTGTCGCAACATCGCAACCTTACGAAAGCGAAAGCCGGCGGTAAGGCACGTCGATGGCCCCGCGCGGCGTGCGCGACGAGAATGCAGGGCAAGGTAACGAGGATTAGGGAGGTTGCCGTGAAGAAGATCATCTTCATCGCCGTCGTGGCGATCGCCGCGCTCGCCGTCATCCTGGACGACGGGCGGCCGCGCCGCCGCTGGACCCGCGGCTAGGGCGCCGTGGCGCGCCGGCACGGCTGCGTGCCTGCAAAACAGGTCTTCGATCCATATTTTTTGCTCGGCCAAAACAAAATGCCGCTTCGATCCATGACTTTTTGGCGCTCGGGGGCGTCGCAAAGCGACCGCCCACGACGTTTGCCCAGTTGACGGAAAGCCCGCCGCCACCCAGAGCCCCGTTGCGCCCCATTATTACATGGATCGAAGGCGGGTTTTGTTTTCTAAGGGGCGGCGTTATGGACCGAAGCTCGATTCTGCAGCAAGGTCGCGGGGCGACGGCGGGCGCGGGCGCCTCACGCCTCGCGCGGCGTGTCCTCGCGGCCCATCCGGCGCAGCGCCGAGCCAAACCCCGCCGCCAGCACCTGCTGAAAGAGCGTCCCGATGACCACGGGAAACATCACCTCGCCGGGGAAGTACTCCCCCGCGATCACGGCGCCCGCCGAGATGTTGCGCATGCCCACGAGATAGGTCATGGATGCGATCTGCGGGCGGGGAAGGCGCAGCGCCCGGGCAGCCACGAGGCCGAGCGCGTACCCGCACGCCGCGAAGGCGCAGATGAAGGCCGCCACGCACACGAGCTGGGGCGTGAGCGAGCGCACGTAGGGCGCCACGCCCGTGGCGTTGCAGAGGATCACCAGCACGAGCGCGATCTTGGCCGCCGGCGCGATGACCGGCGAGAGCTCGCGAGCCGCACGGCCGCGCGTGACGTCGTTGAGAGCCGTTCCCGCAAGCGCCGGCAGCGCGATGGAGACGACCATCTCCCCCATCATGCGCGCGGCGTCCACCTCGACGACCTGCCCGAGCAGCAGGTGCAACGTGAGCGGAATGGTGACGGGCGAGGCCACCGTGGAGACGAGGATCGTCGCCAGCGTGAGCGCCGGGTCGCCGCCGAGCATGTTGGTCCACATGGCCGAGATCACGGCGACGGGCACGCTGTACTCGAGCACGATGCCGCAGACCAGGTTGGGGCTCTCACCGAAGAGCATCGTGCCGAGCGCGCACGCCGCGACCGGCATGACAATTGCCGTCAGGGCAAGGGCCACGGCCATCGGGGCCGGCCTGCGCACCACCCGCGTGAGGTTTCCCAGGGTGTTGGAGAGCGAGCTCTGAAACGTCATGAACGCAAACAGCGCCGTCACGGCGGGCTTGAGGACGCAGAGCTGGTCCGGGAAGAGCACGCCCAGCACCACGCACGCCGGCGAGACAAACGCCATGCGGCTCCCGATGAAGCCGCCGAGCCGCTTCCACGCCTCCATGCCGCGAGGGACCTCCCGCCGTTGTCGCCAGCCAACCTGCGTCATGGTACTTCTCACCCGACGCGGCGCGCCCGCCCGTAACGCACCCGCAAACGAGCGCGCCTGAAAATGCCTCCAAGCTAGTAGGATTTGTTGCGGAGCGTCGGTTTTTCTCGCCCGGCCCTTGCCTTTAATTCCCCACTCATTAGTATGAATTAGGCTAGCGAATCAAGCGCGGACCCGCCGCGGCCCGCGAGGAGAAAGGCGTACCATGGCATCCCAGCTACTCAACGTGAGCGCCCTCTCGGCGGGCACCGAGGACAAGCCCATCCTGCACAGCGTCGACCTTGCCGTGGGCGCGGGAGAGTGCCACGTCCTCATGGGCCCCAACGGCGCGGGCAAGTCCACGCTCGGGCACGTCATCATGGGCGACCCCGCCTATCGCGTGACCGGGGGCCGCATCGAGTTCGACGGCGCGGACGTGACCGAGCTCTCCGCCGACAAGCGCTCGCTCGCCGGCATCTTCCTCTCCTACCAGGCCCCCGTCGAGGTGCCCGGCGTGCCGCTCTACAGCTTCCTGCGCACGATCTGCCAGAAGCGCCCTGAGCTCAAGACCACCGCGCGCAAGTTCCGCACCCGCGTGGGAGAGATCGCCGACCAGCTCGAGCTCGACCAGAGCTTCCTCATGCGCGAGCTCAACGTGGGCTTCTCCGGCGGCGAGAAGAAGAAGATCGAGATGCTGCAGCTGCTGCTTCTCCAGCCCAAGCTCGCCATCCTCGACGAGACCGACTCGGGCCTGGACGTGGACGCGCTGGGCATCGTCTCCCGCGGCATCCAGGCCTATCGCGAGCAGGTGAGCGGCGCGCTCATCGTGATCACGCACAACACGCGCATCCTCGAGCGCCTCGAGGTCGACCGCACGCACGTCATGGTCAAGGGCCGCATGGTCGCCGAGGGCCCGGCCGAGCTCATCGCCCAGATCGACGCCAACGGCTTCGAGCGCTTCGAGCGCGGGGGCGAGCAGGGCGAGGCGTGCGCCGAGTGTCCGGGCTGCCCCAAGGCCGGTGATGCCGAGTGAGCGATCAGCGCCGTCGCACGCAGGTCGCCGACGTCAACCGCTCCCTCTACGACTTCACCAAGTCCGAGGAGGGCTACGAGCGCTACGACGACGGCCTGACGCCCGAGATCGTCCGCGCGATCTCCGAGAAGAAGGACGAGCCCGCCTGGATGCTCGAGATGCGCCTGCGCGCGCTCGACCTCTATCACGCGCGCCCGATGGCGCCCAACTGGGGCCCGAGCATCGCGGGCCTCGACCTGGACCACATCTCCACGTACGTCTCGCCCAAGACCAAGCAGGCCAAGAGCTGGGACGACGTGCCCGCCGACATCAAGGACACCTTCGAGCGCCTGGGCATCCCCGAGGCCGAGCGCGAGAGCCTCGCCGGCGTGGGCGCCCAGTACGACTCCGAGATCGTCTACCACAACATGCGCGACGACGTGGCCAAGCAGGGCGTCGTCTACACCACCATCGAGGACGCGCTGCACGACCCCCAGTGGGAGCCCGTCGTGCACGAGTACTTCGGCACGCTGATCCCGCCCACCGACCACAAGTTCGCGGCGCTGCACTACGCCGTGTGGTCGGGCGGCTCGTTTGTCTACGTGCCCGCGGGCGTGACGCTGCCCTACCCGCTGCAGAGCTACTTCCGCCTCAACGCCGCCGGCGCGGGCCAGTTCGAGCACACGCTCATCATCGTTGAGCCGGGCGCCGACCTGCACTTCATCGAGGGGTGCTCCGCGCCCAAGTACTACGAGGCCAACCTCCACGCCGGCGCGGTGGAGCTCTTCGTGAAGGACGGCGCGCGCCTGCGCTACTCCACGATCGAGAACTGGTCCAAGAACATGTACAACCTCAACACCAAGCGCGCCACCATCGGGGCCGACGCCAAGATGGAGTGGGTCTCCGGATCCTTTGGCAGCCACGTGAGCTACCTCTACCCCACCACCATCATGGCGGGCGACCGCGGCAGCTGCGAGTTCACCGGCATCACGTTCGCCGGCGCCACGCAGGACCTCGACACCGGCTGCAAGGTCATCATGAACGGCGCGGACACCACCGCCTCCGTGAGCACCAAGTCCATCTCCAAGGACGGCGGCGTCAACACGTTCCGCAGCTCCGTGGTCATCGGCCGCCATGCCGACCGCGCGCGCTGCTCGGTGAGCTGCCAGAGCCTCATGCTCGACGACATCAGCCGCTCCGACACCATCCCCGCGATGGACGTGCGCAACGCCACCGCGCAGGTGGGCCACGAGGCCACGATCGGCCGCATCTCCGACGACACGGTCCTCTACCTCATGAGCCGCGGCTGCTCGGAGGCCGAGGCGCGCACGCTCGTGGTCAACGGCTTTGCCAACCCCGTCTCCAAGGAGCTCCCGATGGAGTACGCCGTGGAGATGAACAACCTCATCAAGCTCGAGATGGAAGGGGCGATCGGATGATGGCCGAGAAGAACCTCCCGCCGGAGGCCGCCGCGGACGCCGCCACGCCCGAGCTCACCCTCGAGCGCGTCAACGTGGCCCCCGCGCCGACCTGGAACCGCCTGCGCACGAACGACATCACGCTCACCGTGCCCGCACGCGGGCGCGCCGGTGACGTGTATTTCTCGCTGCCGCGCCTCTTCGAGGGCGTGGAGTGCGGGATGGGCCGCGAGGTCACCGACTGGGCCGAGTCCCAGGCCGCCGGCGCCCGCTACGTGGAGATCCCGCGCGGCGAGCGCCGCGAGGAGCCGGTCGTGGTCGCCGTGGGCGCGGGCGAGGTCGCCGACACCGGCGTCATGGTCCGCGAGGGCGCCGAGGTCACCATCGTCGTGGCCGCAGGGGCCGATGCAGGGGCCGAGAAGGACGGCGAGGCCGGCACCTCCGCGTCACTGCTGCGCGTGATCGCCGAGGCCGGCGCGCGCGTGCACCTCTACGAGTACGTGCTCGTGGGCGCGGGGCAGCAGCATCTCGAGAGCGTGGGCATCACCGCCGGGCGCGACACGCGCGTCGACGTGCACCAGCGCCTGCTCGGGGGCGACACCGTCGCCCTGGGACTGGCCTGCGACCTGGCGGACGCCCGGGCGCGGATCGACCTCGACTGCCGCTATCACGCCGGCAGCTCCGAGGTGCTCGACATCAACGAGATCGTGCGCCAGCGCGGCCGCAACACCCGCTCCGAGCTCTCCTACTCCGGCGTCCTCGAGGACGCCGCCCGAAAGGGCCTTCGCACCACGATCGACCTCGTCCACGGCGCCAAGGGCGCGCAGGGCAACGAGGCCGAGACCGTGCTCGTGCTGGGCGACGACGTTGTCAACAAGACGCTGCCCACGATTCTGTGCGACGAGGACGACGTCGCCGGCAACCACGGCGCCACCATCGGCTCGGTGAGTCCCGAGCAGCTGACCTACCTCGCCGACCGCGGACTCTCCCGCGAGGATGCCGAGCAGCTCTTCGTGCGCGCCCTCTACGAGGAGGCCCTCATGAACGCCCCCTGCCCCGAGGCCCGTCTGTTAATTGGGGACAGCCCCCAATTAACAGAAACTTTTGATGAGGTCGAGGAGGCGTGACGATGGGCATCGAGAAGAGCCCGTGGCGCGCGGACTTCCCGCTGCTCGCCGCGCACCCCGAAATCGCGTTTCTCGACAGCGCCGCCACCGCGCAGCGCCCCGCCTGCGTCCTCGACGCCCAGCGCCGCTTCTACGAGACCATGAACGCCAACCCGCTGCGCGGACTCTACAGCCTCTCGGTGGAGGCCACCGCGGCCATCGCGGCGGTGCGCGCGCAGGTCGCGGACCTCATCGGCGCGCCCGACGCCCGCGACGTGGTCTTCACGCGCAACACGAGCGAGAGCCTCAACCTCGTGGCCAAGTCCTTCTCGCCCTGCGTCCTTACGCCCGGCGACGAGGTGGCCATCACGATCATGGAGCACCACTCCAACCTCATCCCGTGGCAGGAGGCCTGCCGCGCCGCCGGCGCGCGCCTGGTCTACCTCTATCCAAAGAAGGACGGCACGCTCGCCGACGCGGAGATCGCCGAGAAGATCGGCCCGCGCACGCGCATCGTCTCCGCCGCGCACGTCTCCAACGTCATGGGCTGCGAGCTGCCCATCCGGCACCTCGCGGACGCCGCCCACGCCGTGGGCGCCGTGATGGTCGTGGACGCCGCGCAGTCCGTCCCGCACCTGCGCGTGGACGTGAACGAGCTCGGCGCGGACTTCCTCGCGTTCTCCGGCCACAAGGCGCTCGGCCCGATGGGCGTGGGCGTGCTCTGGGGCAAGCGCGAACTCCTCGAGCAGATGCCGCCGATGCTCACCGGCGGCGAGATGATCGACTCCGTTCGCGAGCAGGACGCCACCTGGGCGCCCGTGCCCGAGAAGTTCGAGGCGGGCACGCAGGACGCCGCCGGCATCTACGCCACCGGTGCCGCGCTCGCCTACCTCACAAAGGCCGTGGGCATCGACGCCGTGGCCGAGCGCGAGGCGGCGCTTGTGTCCTATGCGTGGGAGCGCCTGGAGGGCTTGGGATTTGTCGAGCTCATCGGCCCCGCCGACCCCGCGCGCCACCACGGCGTCATCAGCTTCAACGTACGCGGCGTCCACCCGCACGACGTGGCGAGCATCCTCGACGCCTCCGGCGTGTGCATCCGCGCCGGGCATCACTGCGCGCAGCCGCTGCTGGCGTGGCTCGGCGTGGAGAACCTCGCCTGCTGCCGCGCGAGCCTCGCGTTCTACAACGAGAAGTCCGACGTCGACCGCCTGGTCGACGGCCTGAGCCAGGTCTGGGGGATCTTCAATGGCAGTGACTGACCTCTACAACGCGGCCTTCATGGACCACGTCTCGCACCCCGACTACAAGTACCAGATGGCAGACGCCGACTGCAGCCACGAGGGCGTGAACCCCTCCTGCGGCGACGAGCTCACGTTCTCCGTGCGCTTTGCCGACGACGGCACCATCGAGGAGGCCGCCTTCACCGGGCACGGCTGCGCGATCTCCCAGGCGAGCGCCGACATCATGAGCGACCTCATGATTGACAAGACGCCCGAGGAGGCGCGCGAGCTCTGCGCCCTGTTCATGCGCATGGTGCGCGGCGAGGAGACCGATGAGGCCGCGCTCGACGCCCTCGAGGACGGCGTGCTGCTGCGCGACATCGCGCACATGCCGGCGCGTGTGAAGTGCGCCGAGCTCGCCTGGCGCACCCTCGACGAGATGCTCGAGGCCCGGAATCTGTAACGTGGGGACAGTCCCCAATTCGCATAAAACATTTCTGCCAATTGGGGACTCTCCCCAATTGGCAGAGGGGAGACGAGATGGCAGGAATGTTCTCGACCAAGGGGATGTACGCGCTGCGCGCGATGGCCGACCTCGCCGCGCACGACGGCTGGGTCTCGCTCGGTGACGTCTCGCGCCGCCAGAACATCTCGCGCAAGTACCTCGAGCAGGTCATCTCGCTCATGCACAAGGCCGGCTACGTCACGAGCCAGCGCGGCAAGGGCGGCGGCTACAAGCTCACGCGCGCGCCCGAGGACTACACGCTCGGCGAGCTGCTGCGCGCCGCCGAGGGGTCGCTCGCGCCTGTGAGCTGCCTCGACTGCAGAAGCGACGAGCTCTGCCCCAATCGGGAGAGCTGCACCACCGTCGACGTCTGGCGCGACCTCGGCCGCATGACCTCTAGCTACCTCGACAGCCGCACGCTCGCGGACCTCATCCGCCCGGACGACGCCGGCCCCTGCACCGCCAAGCCCATCTAGCGCTGGCGAGAAGGACGCGCCTCCGCGTCCCTCCCCGGCACGACGACCGCCTCAGACAACGCCCGGCCCCGCACGCTGCGGGACCGGGCGCTTGCGTTGCCTATGGCGTCTGCGGCGCGCGGTTCTTCTCGCCCGCCGCGGGACCTGGACTTACGCCCAGCCCTTGCCCTGGGAGCCAAACTCGACGATGAGCTCCTTGGTGCGGTCGACGATGGCGTCGCGGCCGGGCTTGAGGAGCTTGCGCGGGTCGTAGCCCTTGCCCTGCTGGTCCTTGCCGGCCTCGATGTAGGCGCGGGTGGCCTCGGCGAAGACGACCTGGAGGTCGGTGTTGACGTTGATCTTGGAGATGCCGAGCGAGATGGCCTTCTGGATCTGGTCCACGGGGATGCCGGTGCCGCCGTGAAGGACGAGCGGCAGGTCGCCGGTCAGGGCCTTGATCTCACCGAGGCGCTCGAAGGACAGGCCGGCCCAGTTCTCGGGGTAGATGCCGTGGATGTTGCCGATGCCGCAGGCGAGGAAGTCGACGCCCAGGTCGGCGATGGCCTTGCACTGCTCGGGGTCGGCGAGCTCGCCGTTGGAGGCGACGCCGTCCTCGACGCCACCGATGCCGCCGACCTCGGCCTCGACGGAGATGCCCTTGGCGTGGGCGGCCTTGACGACCTCCTCGGTGCGCTTGAGGTTGAGGTCGAAGGTCTCCTCGTGGGAGCCGTCGTACATGACGGAGGTGAAGCCGGCCTCGATGCACTTGAAGACGTCCTCGTAGGTGCCGTGGTCGAGGTGCAGGGCCACGGGCACGGTGATGTTCTTGTCCTCGACGAGCTGCTTCACGATGTCAGCCACGACCTTGTAGCTGATCTGCCACTTGGCGGCACCGCTCGTGCACTGGATGATGACCGGGGACTGCAGCTCCTCGGCGGCGTCGAGGATCGAGGACGCCCACTCGAGGTTGTTGGTGTTGAAGGCGCCCACGGCGTAGTGACCCTTGGCCGCGGCCTGAAGCATGGCAGTAGCGTTGACGAGCATGTTGACCTCCATACGTGTCTGAAAGCCCGGAAGGACCGTACGGACCCATGATACCGCGTCGCATCGGGGAAATCGGTCTCACATACACATTTTGGGGAAACGGTTTGTCAGGTCTTCGTGACGACGCACATTGCGCGTCGCTTGGGTATGACAATGGCGTCAGGTGGCTCAGTCACAGGGAGGGCACATGGCCGAGAAGAACGGGCGCGCGGGAGGCATCCTGGGGGACTTCTCCGTGTCCCAGATCATCGCGACGGGGCTCGCCGCGGCGACCTCCTTCGCGCTTTCCGCGCAGATCGGCATCGCCGGCTCGATCATCGGTGCGGTCATTGGCGCCGTCGCCTCGAGCGTGGCGACGCAGGTCTACCGCAACATCCTCTCCGCGTCCGCGGAGAAGCTCCGCGCGCTCGGACCCGACCAGCCCGCACGTCCCGAGGAGGGCCTGCGCGAGGGCGAGACGCGCGTGATGCCCTCTGCGGACGCCGCGCGGGCGCGCGCTGCCGCGTCGGGCACCCCCATCGCCCCGCCCGAGCTCTCCGAGGCCGCGCGCAGTCGCGAGCGGGCGCGCCTGGCGCGACGCGTAGCCGTGTTCGCCGCGTTCGCCGCCGTTGTCGTGGTGCTGGCCTACGCGCTGGTGGTGAGCCTCGCCACGCGCGGCGCGGGCATCGGACCGAGCCTTGCGCCCAGCGCACCGGCAACGGTGGAGGAGCAGGACGGCCCCGCGGCGCCCGAGGCACCCGCCGAGCAGGAGGCCCCGCAGCAGGAGCCCGAGGGCACCTCGGACACGAACGAGCCCACGAGCGCGCCTGACGGCACGGACCCTGCGGAGGGCGGCGACGAAGCCCCGACTCAGCCGGACGCCGGCTCGGACGATGACGCGAGCGCGCCCGAAACCGATGCCGACCCGAGCTCGGGCGATGACGCGGGCAATGCGGCGGACGGCGGCGCCGACAGCCCCGACACGGGGGTGGGCGCAGGCGATGACGCAGGCACCGGCACCAACACGGGCGCCGAGGCAGACGCCGGAACAGCCGGTTGAGCGCCGCGCCGGCGCCATGTGGCGCCGCCTCTCGCGTCTGTGGGCGCCCCCTCGCGTTGTATGCAGTTTTTTGAGGGCGCCCCGGTAAGCGGCCTTTCTGCTTGCTGCAAAACCGCAGGTAGAAAGGTTCTGTCATGAGGTGCTAGGAGGGGTCCTTCCGCAAGCTGCATACAACGTGCGGAACCCGCCGACTCGGAAGTGACGGAGGTGTGAGAACGCCCAACCGGTTTGGTGGCGCGCCCCGACTGAGCTAAAATTCCGAGCCGTTGCGTCTGTCCCCAATGAAAGGAACTCCATGGAGCGTCCCAACGCCTGGAAGGGTTACGGCGAGGAGCAGCTCGCCGACCTCAACCGCATCTGCGAGGACTACAAGTCCTTCATCTCCGACAACAAGACCGAGCGCGAGTGCTGCACGGCCGCCGTCGAGCTGGCCCGCGCGGCCGGCTACGTCGACCTGAACGAGCGCATCGCCTCCGGCGAGCCGCTCAAGGCCGGCGACAAGGTCTACGCCATCAACCGCGGCAAGAGCCTCATGCTCGCCCAGCTGGGCACCGCGCCGCTGGCCGAGGGCGTGAACATCCTCGGCGCGCACATCGACTCGCCGCGCCTCGACGTCAAGCAGGACCCCGTGGACGAGAGGAACGAGCTCGTCACGCTCGACACCCACTACTACGGCGGCATCAAGAAGTACCAGTGGGTCGCCATGCCGCTCGCCATCCACGGCGTCGTGGCCAAAACCAACGGCTCGGTCGTGAACGTGGTCATCGGCGAGAAGGCCGACGACCCCGTCTTCTGCATCTCCGACCTGCTCCCCCACCTCGGCGCGCAGCAGATGTCCAAGAAGGCCACCGAGGTCATCGAGGGCGAGATGCTCGACGTGCTCGTGGGCAACCGCCCGATCGTGGTGGACGCCGACGCCGAGAAGGACGAGGAGGCCGAGAAGAGTCCGGTCAAGGCCGGCGTCCTCAACATCCTGCGCGACACCCTCGGCATCGAGGAGGAGGACCTGCTCTCCGCCGAGCTCGAGGTCGTTCCCGCCGGCGCCGCCCGCGACCTGGGGCTGGATCGCTCGATGATCCTGGGCTACGGCCAGGACGACCGCGTCTGCGCCTACACGAGCCTCGTCGCCCAGCTCGAGTGCGAGGCCCCCGCGCGCACCGCGGTGACCCTGCTCGTGGACAAGGAGGAGATCGGATCGGTGGGCGCCACCGGCATGACGAGCAACTTCTTCGAGAACGTCATGGCCGAGATCCTCGAGCTCGCCGGCGAGCGCGGCCCACTCGCGCTGCGCCGCTGCCTCGCGAACTCCAACATGCTCTCCTCCGACGTCTCCGCCGGCTTCGACCCGGCGTTCGCGAGCGTCTTCGAGCCCAAGAACTCCTGCTACCTCGGCCACGGTCTGACGTTCAACAAGTTCACCGGCTCGCGCGGCAAGGGCGGCTCCAACGACGCCGACGCCGAGTACATCGCCACGATCCGCCGCGTCATGGACGAGGGCGGCGTCGCCTGGCAGACCGCCGAGCTCGGCAAGGTCGACGCGGGCGGCGGCGGCACGATCGCCTACATCCTCGCCGTCTACGGCATGAACGTCATCGACTGCGGCGTGCCCGTGCTCTCGATGCACGCGCCGTGGGAGGCCACGAGCAAGGCCGACGTCTACGAGGCGTATCGCGGCTACCGCGCGTTCCTCAAGCTGGCGTAACAGACTGACTCACCGGTAACGGGGCCGCCCCCAACATGCACGCAGGACTGCGCTTCGCGGAAGATCCTGCTTAGCATGTTGGGGGCGGCCTCTTGCTGTCGAGGCTGTCTGGCAGCGAGAAGAACGCGCGGGGTGCACGCTACTGGGCCTGTCCGGAAGGGTGCGGACTGCGCGTTCTTCTCGCCTGTCGCGTTGTCTCCTACAGGTCGGCCATGGTCTTGCCGGTGCCGACGAGGCCCTCGAAGTCGGCCGTGAAGGCGTCCACGGCAGCGTCGATGGCGGCGTTTTTGGTCAGGCCCTCGATCACGGAGGAGGCGGCCGTCACGGCGCCCACGCCATAGCGCGCGAGCTCGAGGATCTGCTGGGAGTTCTTGAAGCTCGCGGCGAGCACCTCGCAGGGCAGGCCGTTGGCACGGAAGATGTCGTGGATCTCCATGGCCACGCCCACGCCGTCATAGCCCATGTTGTCGATGCGGTTGATGTAAGGCGCGGCGTAGGAGGCGCCGGCCTTGGCCGCGAGGAACGCCTGCATGGGGGTGTAGATGGCCGTGGCCGTGGTGCGGATGCCCTCGGCGGCGAGCATGCGGATGGCCTTGAAGCCCTCGGGGACGCTCGGGACCTTGGGGAAGGTGTTCTCGCCGAGCTCGGCGACGATGCGCTTGCCGTCCGCGACCATGCCCTCGGCGTCTCTGGCCACGACCTGGGCGTGAAGCTCCATGTCGGGGCCGATGATGTCGCGGATCTCGCGCAGGACCTCGAAGGGCGCCCGGCCGGAGGCGGCCAGGATCGAGGGGTTGGTGGTCACGCCGTCGACCGGGTAGTACTCCACCAGGCGCTTGATGGCGTTGACGTCGGCGTCGTCGATGATGAGCTTCATGGATGCTTCCTTTCGCTTTGCCGGATGAGACAAAGGGACCGTCCCTTCGTATCCTACAGGGTCTGCTCGGTGCGGGCGATGATGTCGTCCTGGGTGGCGCGGGAGAGCACGTTGAAGAAGGCGGAGTAGCCTGCCACGCGGACGATCAGGTCCTTGTGCTTCTCGGGGTGGGCCTGCGCGTCGAGCAGGGTCTCGCGGCTCACGATGTTGTACTGCACGTGGTAGCCGTGAAGGCGGTCGAAGAACGTGGAGATGAGCAGCTCGAGCTTCTGCTTGTTGCGCTCGGAGGCGAGCATCGTGGGCGCCATCTTCTGGTTGAGCAGCACGCCGCCCGTGATCTTCTCGGTGGGGAGCTTGGAGACGGACTTGAAGACTGCCGTGGGACCGTGGGTGTCGGCGTTGTGCGCGGGGCTGCAGCCCTCGGCAAGCGGCTCGTGGGCGCGGCGGCCGTCGGGCGTGGCCATGGTGCCCATACCCTGGCCCACGTTGGCGCTGATCGAGGAGGTGCCGGCGTAGCGGATGCCGCCGATGGGCCCGCGGCCGTGGCGCGTGTTGGGGTACTTGGCGATCTCGTCGATGTAGGACTGGTAGGCGTCCACCACGAGCTGGTCCACGGAGTCGTCGTCGTTGCCGTACTTGGGCGCGTCGTTCACGAGCATGGACTGGATGCGCTGGCTCTCCGGCGAGGTGAAGTCGTCCTCGAGCGCGGCCCAGAGCTCGGCCGGCGTGATGCGCTTCTCGTCAAAGACGAGCTTCTTGATCGCGGCGAGCGAGTCGGCCATGTTGGCGATGCCCACCTGCAGGCCGGAGATGAAGTCGTAAACCGCCCCGCCCTCCTTGATGGTCTTGCCGCGGCCGATGCAGTCGTCGGTGAGCGCGGAGCAGAGAATGTCCGGCACGTCGCGCTCGGAGGCCAGGTCGATGGCGTTCTCCACGATGACGCTCGCGCGGGTGATCTCGCGAATGGTCTTGTCCCAGGCCTCCATGAGCTCGTCGTAGCTCTTCATGTCCTTGAAGGAGCCGTAGCCCTTGGCAAAGCGCTTGCCGGTGGTCATGTCCACGCCGTCGTTCATCACGCAGAGCAGCATGCGCGGGAAGTTCACGTAGCTCATGCCCGTGCAGCGATAGCCCCACTTGCCCGGGACGGCCGTCTCCACGCAGCCGATGGCGGAGTAGTTGTAGGCGTCCTCCTCGGCCACGCCCCACTTGATGAAGGACGGGATGATGACCTCGTCGTTGTTGAGGGCGGGCATGCCAAAGCCGAGCTTCATGACCTCGATGCACTCGTCGTAGAACTCCTTGTTGAGCCCCGCATGGTAGCGCACCGTGAGGTTGGGCTGGGTGAGGCGGGTCTGCGCCACGGACTGCAGCACGAGGAAGGAGAGGTCGTTGACGGCGTCCTTCTTGTCCGTGGTCTGGCCGCCGATGGTGACGTTTTGGTACATGGGGCTGCCGGCGGAGGAGAAGGTGTGCGCCTGGCTGCGGACCTTGTTGACCGAGAGCGTCTTGATCCAGAGGCACGTGAGCAGCTCGAGCGCCTCGTCGCGCGTGATGGCGCCGGAGGCGACGTCGGCCTCGTAGTACGGGAACATGTACTGGTCGAAGCGTCCGTAGGAGAGGCTGTGGCCGTTGGACTCGATCTGCAGGATGAGCTGGATGAACCAGACGGACTGCACAGCCTCGCGGAAGGAGCGGGCGGGCTCGTAGGGCACGCGCTCGCAGGTCTTCGCGATCTGGAGCAGCTCGGCGGCGCGCGCCTCGTCCTTCTCGGTCTCCGCCATCTCGCGGGCGAGCGCGGCGTAGCGAGCGGCAAAGCGGCGCACCGCGGAGATCACCACGAGGACGGCCTTGTAGAAGACGTTCTTGTCGATGGAGGCGGGGTCGGTGAGGTCGAGGGCGGCGCGGCACGCGCGGACGCGCTCCTCGTAGCCGGCGAGGCCGTCCGAGAGCACGCGGGCGTAGTTCACGGCCAGGTGGGCGTCGCCGGCGTTGAGCTTGCCCTCCATGCCAAACAGGCCGGTCTCCATGTAGACCTTGACCTCGTCGGGCAGCAGGGCCTCGCCGCGGGAGCGCAGGTTGTTGTTCTCCCAGAAGGGCGCGAGGTCGCGGAGCTGCTGCTTGGTCTGATCGGTGATGTAGAAGACGTCGCCGTCGCGCTTCTCGAAGGTGTCGAGCTCGTTCAGGACGAACTCCATCGTGTACTCGGGAAAGACCGGGGCGTTGCGGTTCTTGGTGGCCTGGTTGCCCACGATGAGGGTCTTATCCTCGATGTAGACCGTCATGTTGTCGAGGATCTTCTCGAGCATGAGAGCGCGCTTCATGACGTTGGGCTGGTTCTGGCACGCCTTGTAGGCCTCCGTTGCCAGCACCGCGCGCTCGGCGTCGACGTAGGGCTTCTCGTCGAGCATCTCCTCGCGGAAGGCCTGCATGCGGGGCGTGAGCTCTCCGAAGTGGCTGCTGTTGGTCTGGGACATCTGCAACTCCCCTTCTCCTGGGACGCCTTCTGGCTTTGTCATACTTATAGCAGCGTGCGGGCGGTGTGTCAACGTTCGCAATTGTATTTACTTTCGTTCGTAAGTTTACTACCATTGAGCTGCCGAGAAGAGCCGCTTGCCGCCAGTCCACCCAGGAGGAGCCCGCCATGCAGTCCGCCACCGTCTTCAACGTCCAGAAGTTCAGCCTCGACGACGGCCCGGGCATCCGCACCGTGGTCTTTCTCAAGGGCTGCCCGCTGCACTGCTACTGGTGCTCCAACCCCGAGAGCCAGGCACGCGCGCCGCAGCTGGAGTGGAACGAGAAGAGCTGCGTGGGCTGTCGGGCGTGCCTCGCCGCGTGCCCGGGCGCGGCCGCCGCGGGCCCGGAGGACAGGCGCCACGTCGACGTGCGTGCCGTGGACGCGAGCTCGGTCGAGGCGGCGGCCGCGGTCGCGGGCTGCCCGGGGCGCGCGCTCACGGTGGCGGGCCGCACGCGCACGGTGGAGGACGTCTTCGAGGAGTGCATGCAGGACGAGCCCTTCTACCAGCAGAGCGGGGGCGGAGTGACGCTCTCGGGCGGCGAGCCGCTCACCTGGCCGGACTTCTGCGTCGAGCTGCTGGGGCGCCTGCGCGAGGCGGGCGTGGACACCAACGTGGAGACCACGGCGCACGTGCCCGCGCGCGACTTCGAGCGCGTGTGCGCGCTGCTCGACCACGCCTACATCGACATGAAGCACTGGGACGCGGCCGCGCATCGCGAGGGCACGGGAGTGGGAAACGATCTCATCCTCGCCAACACGCGCGCCGCCATCGAGCGCGGCGTCGACGTGCTCGTGCGCACGCCGGTCATTCCCGGCTTCAACGACTCCGTCGAGGACGCGCGCCGCTTCGCCGGGCGCCTGCGCGAGGTGGGCGCCGCGCGCGTGCAGCTCCTCCCCTTCCACAACCTCGGTGAGAGCAAGTACGACCTCCTGGGCCGCGACTATCGCCTCCACGGGCTCACCAACCTGCACGAGGAGGACCTCGAGGAGTTCCGCCAGGCTTACGAGGACACGGGAATCGACGCTTTCTTCTAGGGTGGCTTGAGGGCAACCTCGCATGACACCTGTTTTTGACCACCTTTTTGTGGTTCAAAATGGGCGTCGTGCGAGATGCGTCATTTGGCTCGTGTGTTGCGGTTTTCGTTCGAAAGCACAAAAGACGGCTATACTTTCGAATAGTCAATCGAAGGAGCCGTCATGCCCGCACGCACCAACCGCATCCTGGAGATCCTGACCGAGCGCGAGCGCGTGGAGGTCTCGGCTCTGGCCGAGGAGCTCGGCGTCTCGCAGGTCACCATGCGCAAGGACCTCACAGAACTCGAGCGGCGCGGCCTCATCCGCCGCGAGCACGGCTTCGCGGTGCTGCGCAGCGCCGACAACGTCGAGGGTCGCCTCGCCTACCACTATGAGGAGAAGCGACGCATCGCCCGGCGGGCCGCGGAGCTCGTGCGCGACGGCGACACCATCATGGTGGAGAGCGGAAGCTGCTGCGCGCTGCTCGTGGCCGAGCTCGCCGCGTCCGGCCGCGAGGTCACGGTCGTCACCAACAGCGCCTTCATAGCGGGCTACGTGCGCGACGCCGCGAGCGTTCAGACCGTGCTGCTCGGCGGCATCTACCAGAAGGACTCCCAGGTCATGGTGGGCCCGATGGTGCGCTCGTGCGTCGAGGGGTTCTACGTCGACCTGCTCTTCGCCGGAACGGACGGCTTCTCCCCGCGCACCGGCTTCACCAACAGCGACCAGATGCGCGCCCAGGCCGTGCGCGACATGGCCTCGCACGCCGAGCGCGTCGTCCTGCTCACGGAGAGCGAGAAGTTCAGCCGCCACGGCACCGTGCCGCTTTCCCTAGGCGAGAAGGACCTCGCCGTGATCACCGACGCCCACGTGAGCGACGAGGCGCGCGCCGAGCTCGAGGCCGCCGGCGTCGAGCTCGTCTGCGCGGGCTGACCCTCTCGCGCTACTCCGTCGAGCCGCCCTCGCCGTCTCGGTTCATGCGCTCGGCGTAGGTCCGGGCGCGCTCGAGCTGGTCGTTGAGCACGTCGATCGTCTTGGAGAAGGACTCGTTGGCCTGCTCGCGGAACTTATCGATGCTGTCGAGCGTGGAGAAGACCGCGTCGTAGGCACGCCGCAGCGTCTCGGGGGAGACGCCGCTCGAGACGGCCTGCTGCTGCGTGCGCAGGGAGTTCTCCTGAAGGAGCTTGCTCGTGCGGTCGATCATGGCGTCCGTGGTCTTGTTGACGGCGTCGATCTGGTCGAGCACGAGCTTTTGGTTCTCGAGCGACTGCGCCACGATCACGGCGGTGCGCAGCGCCGTCACCGTGGTGGTCTTGGCGCGCTCGACGCCGCGCACGAGCTGGTCGTTGTTCTGCTGGATGATGCCCATTGAGAGGTAGGCCTGAATCGTCACGGCCGCCTGGGTCTGCACGTCCTGGCGGCGCTGGCGCACGGCGAAGAGGGCGTCCCTCTCGAGCGAGGAGGCGAGCTCGACGTTGCCCGCCGCGCGCTCGCGGTCGATGCGCGCCACCAGCTCGTCGTCGATGTTGGTCAGCAGCTCGTAGGCGCGCTTGAGGGTGCCCAGGTTGCCCCAGAGGCTGCGGCGCTCCACGTTGAGGGCGGCGTTGTCCCTGCGCAGCAGGTCCTGCCCCTTGTTGAGCGAGAGGAGGATGGCGTTGAGCTGCTTCTGGTTGGACTCGTAGCGCTTGAAGTAGCGCTTCACGCGGCTTGCGAAGGGCAGCGCGCCGAGCAGGCGCTCGGCGAAGGTGTCCTCTCCGGGAGCGAGCTCGTCGACCTCGTTGCGCAGGTCGACGAGGCTCTTGGAGACCTGCTCCTGCGTGCCGCCGCTCTTGGACGTGGCCAGGGACTGCTCGAGAAAGCGGCTCGACGTGCTGGAGGTCTCGCGGAAGGCGTCGGCACCAACCTCAAAGATCGCGTCGACCTCCTGCTTGAACTCCAGGCTCTGAGGCGGCAGAGCGGCCACGCGGGAGACCCAGGAACTTGCGTTGCCGCTCAGGCGCAGCAGCTCCTCGGAGCTCGGCGCGGGCACCTGCGCGAGGGCGCCCTCGGTCTTGACGGGCTCCGGCGCCGGCGTCACCTCCAGGTCGAAGCTGTCATCGGGCGCGTCGAGAAGATCGTGTGCCATGGTGGTCTCCTATCCTTGTGTCGAATCGTTCCGTCGATTACGACAGTTCATCGGCCGGCTCGCCCAGGGAGAGCTCGCTCGGGCGGTGCCCCAGGCGCTGCCGCAGGTAGTCGGAGCCCGTCTCTATCTGCGTCGAGGCACCCTCGACGATGCCCGTGCGCATGCGGTCGAGCGCTCCGGCGACGTCAGCGCATTGCTCGTCGAGAGCCGTGACGTTTCTGCGCGCGCGATTGCTGGCGCGCCCGCCAAAGCCGAGGTAGCGTACGTTGGTCACAAGCTGCTCCCACGCTCCGGGCAGCCAGGACGTCGCGAGCGAGAGCACGAGGTGGCGGTCCTCCTCGGCGCCTGCGGTCGTGAACTCGGGCAGCTCCACGAGCTCGGCCATCGAGCCCACCACGGTACGCAGACGCTCGGCCTCGGCGGAAATGCCACGCGGCTCGTCTGCCTCGCACGCTGCCTCGATGCGCGCCGCCATGTCGTTCACGGCCTGCGCGGATTCCTTGAGCGTGGGGTCGGCTCCCACGAGCGCGTCGAGGTCGATGGCGGCCACGTGCTTTGGCATGTTGAGCGAGGTCAGCAGCATCCAGGAGCCCGCGGACATGGCAGCGCCTGCCACGACGAGAGCAAGCTGCGCGACAAGGGTCGAGGCGAGAAGGACCGCGGAGGCAGCAAAGACAACAAAGACCGTCACCGCGACGCCCGTCACCAGTGCCTTGTCTCCTTGCATTCGCCCCCCTCTCGAGCCTGATGGCCTGTCCCTTTTTGTCTGAACGAAAAAACACGTCCCCAATGTGCAGAAAACCTGTCCCGGTTTTACAGATAGCCGCGAATCTCCTTGAAGGCGGCCGTGAGGTCGCCGTCGCCCGCGTCGAAGACGCGGCCGCTCGTGAGCTCGGCGAGGCGGCCCATCTCGTCGGCGCTCGCCTCGCCAAACAGAATCGCGTAGACCGGAATGCCCTGCACCGTCTCGTTGGCCTCGTACCACTGCGCAAACCCTTCGATGCCCGGGGCGTCGGTGTTCTCGCCGTCCGAGAAGAGCACGACGGAGGTCACGTTGTCGTCCGCTCGGGTCTGGGCTGCCAACTCGAGCGCGTGTTGGAGTGTGCCGTAGAGCGCCGTCCCCCCGACCGCGGAGAGGCCGCTCACGTAGGAGCTCACGCCGGCGAGGTTACCGTCCTCCCCCACCACGAGGTCCTTCTCGCTTTTTATTCCGGAGGCAAACTCCACAAAGCGAATCATCTCGCGCGGCTGGAAGGTGAGCAGCGCCGCGGTGCCGTCCGCACCCGTCTCGGTGAGCGAGAGCAGGGCTGCCTTGAGGGCATCGAGGCGCTCGCCGCCCATGGAGCCCGAGGTGTCGATCTGGAAGACCATGTTTGCGGGCTTGCGCACCTCAGAGACCCAGCTGGAGAGCAGGGCTCGCACCGTCGCAAGCCGGTTGGGGAAGGGAATCTCGAAGACCATCCGCTCGTCGTCGGGCGTGGTGGCATCCGTGCGGCGGTGCGTCTCCTCGGCGATGCGCTGCTGGACGTCATCGCGGCGCAGGTAGTCCACCAGCGCGCCGTAAGCCGCCTCGACCTTCTCGCCCCGGCCGGAGAGCAACGTAAGCGGATAGTCTGCCGTGATGACGCCGTCCTGCGGGATCACCTCGACGAGGTCGGGATCCTGCAGGATGAGCGATTCATAGTTGAAGACGCCGTCGACCGCGGAGGAGTCCTTGTCGTAGGCCTCCATGAGCCAGCCCGAGGAGCCGCTCGTGAGCGCCTGGCCCTGCGCAAAGCGCGTGAGGTCGGAGGCCACGACGTCGACGTCGGCGGCCGTGATCGCGGCCCCCGTGCCCGAGATCGCCGTCGCCAGCTCGACGAGCGCAGAGAAGCCGCTGTTTGACGACACCGGACTCGACATGCCGTAGGCAAACTCCCCCGACGCCGCCGCGTCCACGACCTCCGCCCAGGTGGGGCTCTTCTCGTCCCAGCCCAACTCCGCCGCACGGTCGCGCTTGACGCCGAGGACCACCGGCGTGCGCATGATCGAGGCCTCCTCCGAGACCAGCGCGCTCTTCTCGTCAAAGAGCGTCATGTAGGCGTTGGAGGGGAACCACGTTGCGTCGAAGTCGCCCTCGCCGGCCATGACCGTCTCGGTGCCGTCGAGCGTGCCCTGGTAGGTGAGCTCCACGGTAATGCCCAGCTCCGCCTGCGCGTCCTCGAGGATGGGCAGCATGTCCTTGATCTCGGAGCCGGCGAGGACCCGCAGGGTCGTGCCGGCGACGTCGGGGTCGGCCTCAGGGTCGGAGCTGGGATCGGGATTGGTCGCCGGCTGCTCCCGGGCGTCGTCGGGCGCGGGCTCGGCGGCCTCATTGCGCGAGCACGCGGGCAGCGCCACGGCGCAGACGAGCGCGCAGACCAGGGCGAGAAGAACGGCGAGCGCGCGAGAGCGCGAGTGCGCGACGACAGCTGTCATGGCGGTTCCCCTCCTGCGCTAGTACAGCGCCTCGATGGTCTGGAGCATCACGTCTGCCACCTCGTAGCTGGGCGCCTGGGCGGCGTCGATGAAGGTGCCGTCGGCGGCGTAGCCGGCGAGACCGGCTGCGCCCACCTGCTCGGAGAACGCGGCGGAGTTCGCACCGTTCACGCGGAAACCGTGACGCGCTATGACACGTGCCATGTCGGGGTCGTTCTCGAGCACGTCCTGGACCTTCTGACCAGCCTCGGAGAAGGCCACGACCACGTGGTCCGAGAAGATCGTGGGCGCGGGGTAGCAGATCCTCATGGAGGAGGTCACGCGCGAGGGCTCGTTCATCTGGGCCTCGAGGTATTGGCTCTCGTAGATGAGGGTCAGCGGCTGGTTCATGGGGCCCTTGGAGAGGAAGGACTCCCACGGGCCCGACGAGGACGACTGCGAGTAGCCCTGGTCGAGGAAGAGCCTGGCGAGCGAGTCGGTTGCCTGCTGGCGGGCGGCGTCCTCGCTCGTGATTACGGCGTAGCCGTTGAGCACGTAGCTCGAGAGACTGAGGTACATGAGGGCCGAGTTGGAGGAGCGCACGTCGGTGGTGGTGATCATGACGTTGCGGCTCGAGGGGTAGGCGTCCGACCCGGCGAGGTCCGTCCAACGACGGCCGTTTGCGACGGCGTCAAGATAGGCAGCCATGTCGAGATACCAGACGCCGTCGCGCCGCTCTGCGATGCCGTTTTGCTCGAGGACCGAGAGTACCGCGTCGCCCGTCGCGACGGCGAGCGGCGAGTAGAACGGTCGCGTGGTGGAGAGCACCGCGCCGCCATGGACGTCGACGAGGTGGGCGGCGGAGATCTCGGAGGAGGGGGAGGCGAAGTCGGACTCCTCGATGCCGGCGCGCTCAGCCATGGCCCACGATCCCGAGGTCGTGACCTGCACGTCAAGACCGTAGCTGTTGAAGATCGCCTGGGCCTCGGGGTCGCTGAAGAGCGACTCCTTCTCCGAGCCGATGACACCGTGGACCACGGTGAGCTGCTGGCCCTGGGCGTCGGACGCGTCATGCGCCGCCGACTCGCCCCCGGCCTCCGCGCCCGGGCCGAGCGCGATGGCGCCTGCCACCACGACCGCGGCGAGGATGAGGACCACGCCTGCCACCAATGTCTTGGCTCTCGAGCCCACCTTGCTCCCTTCGGACATATCCGTAGCACCACGATACGTCCGTTGGCGAGCCCTCCCCCTTCTGCGGGGCAGGGCCTTGCGGGAGCCTTACGGGAGCCTTACGAGCAGATGACACCGCCGAGGGGACGGCACGGACACGCGCCGGGACATGCGCGCCGAGCCGATAGGGTATGCACACGCCACCCCCAAGTCCTTCTCGCATATCCGCAGGTCAAAGGCTTGGACGAGAAGAACGAGGGGTCGGGAGGTGTACATACCCTCAAAGGGCAGTGATTCGAGGGGGCCTACCCCAACAGGGCCATGACCTGGCGCTTGGCGGCGAGGTACTCGTCGGTGAGCTCGAAGTGCTCGCTCTCGACGCGGCTGACCTCGACGACGCCCGCCACGTGACTGGGCTCCCCCGCCGACGGCGCGCCCGCGAGCACGTAGATGCGGCTCGCCATGGAGACCGCCTCGTCAACGTCGTGCGTGATCACCAGGGCGGAGAGCCCAAGCTCGGCCGCCACGCCCACGAACCAGCGACGCACGTCCGTGCGCGTGAGGGCGTCGAGCGCCGAGAAGGGCTCGTCGAGCAGCGTCACGTCCGCGCCCATGAGGTAGGTGCGCAAAAACGCCGCGCGCTGGCGCATGCCGCCGGAGAGCTCGCTCGGCCACTTGAGCTCGCAGCCCGCGAGGCCAAAGCGCTCGAAGAGCGGCGCCGCCTTCGCGCGGGCCTCCGCCTTCTTCGCGCCGGCGAGCACGAGCGGCAAGCACACGTTGTCGATGATGCGGCGGCTCGGCAGCAGCAGGTCCTTCTGGAGCATGTAGCTCACGCGACCGGGACGTCCGGTCACGTCCTCCCCATGCAGGAGGACGTGACCGGACACAGGAGTCGTGAGGCCGGCGAGCGCGTGCAGGATCGTGGTCTTTCCGCAGCCGGAGCGGCCCACGAGGCAGCAGACCTCGCCCGGCGCGACGTCAACGGACACGCCCTGGACGACGATGTGCTCGCCGTCCCAGGAGAGCGTCAGGTCGCGCGCCTCGAGCGCAGGCGTTCCCGTCCCTCCGTCGACGTGGCGAGCAGCCCCGGCGCTCGGACAGTCCTCGCCACGCACAGGACGCGCGGCTGCGGAACTCGCGGCGGGGCTGCTCGCCACGTCGACTGCCCGCACGTGCTTCTCGCCAGCCTCTGCCATGCTTACTCCAGGAAGGAGAGGTCGTAGCCGGCGTTGACGTCGAGCTTGTTGGCCACGAGGTCGTTGTCGTTGAGCCACTGGTAGAACGCGGCCCAGCGCTCGGGGTCGATGACGCCCCAGCTCTCGGCCTCGGCGGTGTACTGGTCGGCCAGGAAGGTCTGGCTCTGGTGGACGAGGTCGGCATCGAGCTCGGGCACCTGGGCGCAGAGGATGTCCGCGGCGCCGTCGGGGTTGTCCACCGCGTACTCGTAGCCCTTCTTGACCGCGCGCAGGAAGGCCTTCACGGCCTCGGGGTTCTGGGCGGCGAAGTCGTCGTTGGCGGCGATGACCGGGGTGTAGTAGTCAAAGACCGGGTCCACCGAGATGAAGCTGAAGTAGTTGTACGGGAAGTCCTGCACCACGGCGTTCTGGACCGCCCAAGCCTCGTAGACCCACACGGTGTCGAACATGTTGGCACGCAGGCCGGAGACCTCGTCATCGACCTCGTACGGCACGAGCTCGACCTTGGACCAGTCGCCGCCGTCGGCCTCCACGCAGCGCTTGACCGTGGCCTGCTCGACGGGCATGTTCCAGGTGGCGTAGGTGTGGCCCTCCATGGCGGCCGGGTGCGTGATGCCGTCTTCCTCGCGGCTCATGATGCCGGAGGTGTTGTGCTGGATGATCGCGGCCACGGCCGAGTAGGGCATCGGCTGGTCGGAGGCCAGGTTGTTGGCGATGTAGTCCTGGTAGGAGACGCCCATCTGCGCGCCGCCGGCCCCGATGAGGGCGTCGGCGCCGTCCGCGGGCGGCTGCACGATCTCGACCTCGAGACCCTCGTCGGCAAAGTAGCCCTGGTCGAGGGCCACGTAGATGCCCGTGTGGTTGGTGTTAGGCGTGTAGTCCAGGACAAAGGAGATCTTGGTCTTCTCGGCGTCGTCGGCGTTGTCGCTCGAGGAGGCCGTGCCGTCCGGGCCCTCGACGACGCCGGAGCTGTTGTCACAGGCGGCCAGGGCGACGCTTGCCGCGGCGGCGCCGGCGACGGCGACGAACTGGCGGCGGTTGAGGTTCTTGGCGAGGTTCTTATCGCTCATTGTTGTTCCTTTCGGCCCTCTTCCAGGGCATGAGCACGCGCTGGGCAAGCTCCACGAGCTTCATGAGGCCCAGCGACAGGGCGGATATGACGATGATCGCGGCAAACATGCGGTCGTACGAGAAGGACTTGCGGACGCGCGTCATGTAGACGCCCAGTCCCTCGTTGCCGCCGAGCCACTCGGCGATGACGGCGCCGACGATGGCGTAGGTGGCGGAGATCTTGAGGCCGCTGAAGAACTGGTCGGCCGCGGCGGGCAGCTTGGCGTACCAGAAGATCTGCCAGCGCGAGGCGTTCATGGTGCGCATGAGGTCGACGACGTCCGGGTCCACCGAGCGAAAGCCCGAGGCCAGCGAGACCGTGATCGGGAAGAACGTCGAGATGATCACGAGCACGATCTTGGGCAGGGCGCCGTAGCCGAGCCACAGCACCAGAAGCGGCGCGATGGCAACGGTCGGGATGGTCTGGGAGATGGTCATGAGCGGCTCGAACGCCAGGTAGAAGGACTCGAACCGGTCCATGAGCACCGCGAAGACAAACCCCAGGGCAACGCCTGCGGCAAGGCCGGCCGCGGCCTCGGCGAGCGTGGTCACGCAGTGGCTCGCGAGCAGCGCCGCGTCCTCGACGAGGGCCTGGACCACCTGCACCGGCGTGGGCAGCAGGAAGTTGGGAACCAGGCCCACCGCCACCACGGCCTGCCACAGGGCAAGAAGGGCCACGATGGTCAGCAGCGGCGTGAGGACGCGACGGGCGCGGCTGGGCTCGGGACGGGCGACGGAGCGCGCCATGCTAGGCCGCCGCGTCCGCGCTCTTGGGGGCGAACTCGGGGTCGCCGGGGTGGTACTTGCCGACCTTGCGGTCCGTGGACATGACGTCGCCGTCGGGGCGATAGTTGATCTTGGCGTAGCACATCATGTGCTTGCACCCCGCCTTGGCACCCACGAGCTGGCAGTTCTTGAGGATCTCCATGCAGGTCTCGTAGTCGCCCTCGATCGCCGTCTCGAAGGGGCCGACGAAGTAGTCGATCCCCGTGGAGTCGATGTAGGCGATGACCGCGTCCACCGCGTCGCACGTGGCGTCGTCCGTGGTGGCGTCCATGGGCAGGAACTGAATCGCAACCGAGCAGTTCACGCGCCCTCCCTTCCGGGTGCCCCAAGGCACCCCATCTCTCGTAGGTGCCTCGTTGCGCGCGAAGCTCTTCCCTACGCCGGCATTACCCGGATCAGGTTCCTGGGTCAGGGCCGCTCTCGGACGCGCGTCCGATCTCCTGGGCCCAATCTCAGCCGGCGTGCGCCAGCCCCCCGTTGTCGGTTGGTAGTGTAGCACGGCCGGCCGGACCCAGCGGCGAGCTCTTCTCGGCCGGCGCGCGATGCGTAACAATGCCTTATGGGAAGCCGAGAAGAACGGAGCGCTCGTGACCGGGAAGACGCACGTCATCGTCGGGGCCGCGGCGGGGCTGGCCGCGGCGTCGGCGCTTGGGCCGGGCCTTGCGTCGCCGGCGGCGCTCGCCTGCGCCGCCGCGGGCGGGGCGCTCGGCGGCATGCTCCCCGACCTCGACGTGAGAAACACCGCGCACCCGCTGCAGGAGCGGCTCGCGCGCGTGGGGTGCGCTGTCCTGCTCGTCTTTGCCCTGGGGGCGGAGGCCGCCGCCGGCTGGCCGCTCGCGCGTCGGGCGGCGGAGGCGGGGCTCGACGCGGTCGCCGCCGGCGCCATCGCTCTCGTGGCCCTTGGCTGCGCGGCGCGGCTCTCGGCGCATCGCGGCTTCTCGCACTCGCTCGCGGCGCTCGCCGGGTTTGCCGCGGCGACGTGGCTCGTCTGCCCGCCACTCGCCGCGCCCGTTGCGGCCGGCATGGCCTCCCACCTCGCGCTCGATGCGCTCACCCATCGGGGGCTGCGCCTGCTCTGGCCCGCGAGGCGCGGACTCAGCCTCAGTCTTTGCCGCACGGACGGCGTCGTCGAGGCGTGCTGTCTCGTGGCGGGCCTGGCCGTGGCTGCCTACGTGGTCCTTCTCGCCCTGTAGCCGGGCTCAGTGCACGATTCCCGCCCCCTGTGAGGGGACAAGGGCGGCGCGCTCTATGCCTCCGCGCGGACGCCGAGCTCGCGGCAGAGGATCTGGGCCGCGGCGCCGGCCGCGAGTGCGCAGTGATACTGGCACTGGGAGACGCGCTCCTCACCCCACCACTCCATCCCACGCGTGAGCACGCGGCAGCAGGTCACGTGCTTTGCCGTGCCCGCGCAGAAGGCGTCGTGCAGCTCGGCAGCGAGCGGCTTGGCGCGCTCCTTGGTGCCCACCATGAGGCCGAGAAACGCGACGGCGCCCGCGAGCGCCCCGCAGACGCAGCCCGAGCCTCCGATGCCCGCGCCCATGCCGGCTCCCATCGCCACGACCGAGCGCGGGAAGTCCGGCTCGAAGGCGTCCCAGAGCGCCGCGATCACGGACTCACCGCAGTTCATGTGGTCCGGCCCGGGCTTGTTGTTGGCTCGCGCCGCGGCCTCCACGGCGCCGATGCTCACGCTGTCGCGCATTGCTCCCCCTCTGGTCGAAGTCACGTCGATTCTAGCAGCCAATTGGGGACGTGTTATTTCGTGCAGACGGTTTGGGACAGGTCAAACAGAGACCTGTCCCAAACCGTCTGCACGAAATAACACGTCCCCAATTGACACACTTGCTACACTGGGCCTGTGAATTGGGAACTGTCCCCAATTAACAGAACGGGGAGAGGGACATGAGGATCTTTGCGTATGCGCTTCGGCCCTACGACGAGCTGGGCTATCTCGACGCGCTGAGCCATGAGCTGGGCTTTGAGTACGGCTGGACGCCCGACTACCCCACGCTCGACAACGCGGGCCTGGCAGAGGGCGCCGACGCCCTGTGCATCATCACCAACCCCATGACGCCGGAGCTGCTCGACCGCTACCACGCGCTCGGGATCCGCGGGATTGCCACGCGCTCGATCGGCTACGACCACATCGACGTGGAGCACGCCCGCAAGCTGGGCATTCGCATCGCGCACGCCGCCTACCCGCCCGAGGGCGTGGCCGACTACGCGATCATGCTGATGCTCATGGCGCTGCGCAGGGTCAAGTTCGTCCAGCGCTGCGCCGCCGCGCAGGACTTCTCGCTCGAGGGCAAGATCGGCCGGTCGCTCGGGAGCTGCACCGTGGGCGTGGTGGGGACCGGCGCCATCGGCTCGTGCGTGGTCCGCGAGCTGCAGGGCTTTGGCTGCCGCGTCCTCGCGTGCGACCCGGTCGAGAAGGACGAGCTCTCCGGGCTCGTCGAATACGTGAGCCTGCCCGAGCTGCTCGCGGCCTCCGACGTGGTGACGCTGCACGCGCCGGGCCTGCCCGAGAACCGTCACATGATCGGCGCGGGCGAGCTCGCGCGCATGCGGGAGGGCGCGGTGCTCGTGAACGCGGCGCGAGGCAGCCTCGTGGACACGGCGGCGCTACTCGACGCGCTCGAGTCCGGGCATCTGGGCGGGGCCGCGCTCGACACCATCGAGGACGAGGCGGGGCTCTACTACCTCGACCGCAGCCGTGACGTGCTCGCGGGCCGCGACCGGGCGGCCCTCATGGCGCTTCCCAACGTGGTCGTGACACCGCACATGGCGTTCTACACCGTCGAGGACGTCGAGGGCATGGTGCGCAGCAACATCGAGGCGCTGCTCGCCTTCGCCGCCGGCGAGGACACCCCCTACGAGGTGTAGGGTTCTCTGCCAATTGGGGACGTGTTATTTCGTGCAGACGCTTTCCGTCTGCACGAAATAACACGTCCCCAATTGGCAGAGAACCCTAGCCAGAGCTACTCGGCGTCGTCGGCGGCGTCCTTCTCCTCCTTCTTGGAGGCGGCCGCGGCGCGACGGCTGCGCTGCTCGACCTCCTCGGGGGTGAGGACGTCCTCGATGCGCAGGTTGACGCCCGCGACCTCGAGGCCCGTCATGCCCGTGACCTGCTTGACCACGGCCTTCTTGACGTCCTCGAAGACCTGCGGCGCATAGGCGCCGTACTCGATGAGCACGGAGATGTTCACGCGCACCGCGCTCTCGGGGGTGACCTCGACGGTCACGCCCTTGGTGGAGTCGCTCGCGCCAAAGGCGTCCTGGACGCGGTTGAACCAGGTCCCCTTCATGCCCACGACGCCCGGGACCTCGCGCATCGCGATGGCCACGATCTTCTCGATGACGCCGTTGGAGAAGGTTAGGGAGTCCTCGGAGTCGAGGTCCTCCTCGTCGGAGAAGGCCTCGATGTCCGTGCCCGTCTCCGTCACCTCGGCAAGAGTCGTCTGATCGGAGGCGACCTCCGGCTCCGGGGTGACCTGCTCGACCTTGTCACTCGTCGTGTTGCTCATGTCCCGCTCCTTGCTGCCGGGACTTCCCGGCGACGTCGATGGCTACTGGCTGTTCCGGTTGAAGAGGTGCCTCAGCGTGTTCACGATCTTGGGATCGCCGTCGAGGACCTGCCCCGCGGCCACGCCCACAAAGACAAAGACCACGACCACAAAAAGCGGCCACGGTCCCACGGCGAGAAACACGACCGCCGCGATCAGACCCAGGATGGCGCCCCAGAAGGCCTTCTCCTGCCCCGGGAAGGTTCTCCGCACCCAGGCGCTGACGAGGCCCACGCCGTTTCGCAGGGCGTCGCCCACGCTGCGCCCCTCGTTCGCGGCGGGCTTGGCCTCGGGGGTCTCCGCGGCCGGCGGCTCCTGGCGCTCCGCGTCCTTCTCGCCCACGTTAATCTTGGGCTTGTGGGTCTTCTCGTCCGCCATTGCCTACACCTCCCTCTCGGGCTCGCGCGAGCCGCCCATGGACACCGTGATCTCGCTCGTTGTGTCGGGCGTTGGGGCCTTGGGCGCCGGCCTGGCGGCAGCCTCGGCCGCCTGCTCGGCGTCCTCGTCCCCGCCGGCAAGCGTCACGGACTCGGGCTCCACAAACTCCAGGCTCACGTCCTCGACCTTGTCCCCGCACACGGCGGCGAGGCCGTCCATGAGCTCCTCGTGCAGCTCCGCGCCCTTGGCGACCACGTCCACCGTCTCGTGCGGGAGCACCCGCACGTGCACGCGGATGTGCCCGCGGGCCTTGGCGTCCACGCGGACGCGCGCGGCGTCGCAGGTGCCGTCCGCCTCGACGATGTGGGAGGCCTGGGCGGCGATGGCGTCGCGCGTGACGGAGATGACGCCGCCGTCCACCGTGGCGATCTCGACGGTGCGGACGGTCCGACGGGAGAAGAGGGCCCGCCCCAGCAGCACCAGGAGGCCCAGCGCGCTCACCGCGAGGCACGCGACCACGGCGAGGGCGAACGGCTCGAGGTTGAACAGCGCCGAGACCTCGGCCGTCCACGGGCCAAACCACGTGAGCGCAAAGGCCGCGAGCGCGAAGGCGCAGGCGAGCACAAAGACGACCGTGCATAGGCGCTTGAGTCCACTCATGCGAGTCTCCAATCGGGCGTCGTCCCCCAAAACGTCATGGGACTAGGATACCCCTAGGACCGGACATTAATTGCGTGGGCGCCCCCGACGGCGCCGAGAGGGGCGCTCGGGGCGCTCTCCGGCGCGAAGGGCGAGCCGCGCGAAGAGGATGCCGAGAAGCGCCGAGCTCACAGACCCCAGCAGGATGGCGCACTTGGCGGCGATCGCGTCCTCCGGGCTCGAGAACGCGAGGCCGGTGATGAGGATCGACATCGTAAAGCCCACGCCGCCCATGATGCCGACGGTCACGACCTGCGGCCAGTCCATGCCGCGCGGCAGGCGCGCAAAACCCAGGCGCACGAGCAGCCAGGTCACGCCGATGATACCCAGGGGCTTGCCCACCACGGCGCCGAGGTAGACGCCGTGAGCGACGGGGCTCGCGAGCAGCGCCCCGAAGTTCTCCCCCACCAGGTGCAGCTCCGCGTTGACGAAGGCAAACAGCGGCAGCACGAGGAAGTTCACGAAGACCGAGACGTAGCGCTCCATGCGCTGCAGCGGCGGCGTGACATGGTGCATCACGCGCTCGGTGCGCCAGGCGCCCTCGGTGAAGTCGTGCTGGCCGAGGACGTGATGCTCGTCGTCGTAGGTGTCGTCGAGGTCGTGGGCGCGCCGCTCGAGCCAGCCGCCGAGCTCGGAGAGGCGCACGTCGGAGCGGCTCGGAAGGGCGAAGGCGAGGATGACGCCCGCGAGCGTGGCGTGAATCCCCGAGTTGAACATGCACGCCCAGAGCACCAGGCCCACGGCCACGTAGGGCGCCACGGAGTAGACGCGGGCGCGGTTGAGCGCGGCGAGCACGCCCACGAGGGCGAGCGACGCGAGGCACCATCCCAGCTGCGGGACCTGCCCGTAGAAGAGGGCTATCACCACGATAGCGAGGATGTCGTCGGCGATGGCGAGCGTCTGGAAGAAGACCTTGGTGGCAGGCGATATGCGGTCGCCCAGCAGCGACACCACGCCCAGCGCGAAGGCGATGTCGGTCGCGATGGGCACCGCCCAGCCGCGCGCCTCCCCGCCCAAGTTGAGGACCAGGTAGATCAGGGCCGGCATGCAGACGCCGCCCACCGCCGCGAGCATCGGAAGCGCCGCCTGGCGGGGGCGCCGGAGCTGGCCCACCGTGGTCTCGTACTTGAGCTCGATACCCACGAGCAGGAAGAAGACGGCCATGAGGAAGTCGTTCACGAACTGCTCGACGGTGAGCGAGACCTCGAGCCGGCCCACGCCCACGATCAGCGGCAGCCCCAGGACGTGCTCGACCCCCTCGTAGAGCGGGGTGTTGGCCACCACCAGGGCGAGAAGTGCCGCGGCCACCATGACCGCCGCGGCGACGGTGGAGCTGCCGGTCACCGCCGCGAGCGCGCTCCTGCGCTCCAGGCGCCTCACGACTGCCGGCTCGTCGAAGATCGCACCCGGGCGTGACACGGAGCTCACTCCCCCTTCTCGCCGAGAAGCAGCGTCTGCTCGACGACCACCTTGGACGCCAGGGCGTCGGTCGCGGCGCCGAGCAGCCACGCGAGCTCGGGGGCGGCGGGGTCGCCCGACTGGTCGCGCAGCTCGAGCACGGGGCGCGCGTCCTTCTCGCCCGGCGACACGTAGGCGGCGAGCGCGTGCTCGAGGGCCTCGCAGGAGCTATCGTAGAGCGCCTCGAGGTCGAGGTCGGAGGCCCAGATGAGCGCCGCGAGCTGGCTCACCTGCGCGATTGAGAACACGCGCTTGAGGGCGCAGACAAACAGCAGAGCCGCAACGTGCCGGCGGGTATAGCGCTTCTTGCGCGGCGCCGGAATGACCCCCTGCTTGACGTAGTTGTTGACCATCGATCCCGTCACGAGCGTCTCGCCGGGAAGCTGCATGAACTCGAGCTCCTGGGAGACGAGCGTGAGCAGCTGATCGAGGTAGAGCTCGATGCGAGGCATCTCACGGATGCGCGAGATGTGCACCGACCCCAGACGCTCGGCGAGCTCTCGGCGCCGCTCGTCGGTGACGCGCACAGGAACCAGCGCCTTCGTCTTGTCTGCCATGCCGCCCACCCCCGTAATATCTTCAAAAGCGGAGTATCTAGTATTCAAAACCATATGAAAGGGCTATAGTCTGTTCAACATGATACCCACCGTGGCGCCGAGCGTCACGTCGCGAGGGAGAGCAGAGTCATGAACGAGCAGCGCATCGCCATCATCACGGACTCGGGCACGGACACCCCGGCGGACTTCGTCGCCGCCCATGACATTCGCGTCCTGCCGCTGCGCATCAACTACTCCGACGGCTCCACGTACGAGAACGGCGTCGACATCACCGCGCAGGAGGTCGTCGAGCGCTTTGCCGAGGAGATCCCCACCACGTCGCTGCCCTCCCCCATGAAGATCCGCGACACCTTCGAGCGGGCGCGGCGTGACGGCTACGTGGGCGCCGTCGTGGTGACCATCTCCTCGGGCCTCTCGGCCACGTTCGAGACCATCGGCATGGTGGCGCGCCAGATGGAGGACTTCCCGGTGGTCATGGTGGACACCAAGAGCATCGGCATCGCGGCGGGCTTCGTCGTGATGGAGGCTGCGCGCCAGATCGAGGCGGGCATGCCGCTCGACCGCCTGGGCAGCGTCCTTACGGCGGTGAGCGAGCGCGTGCGCGTGTTCTTCTCGGTCCAGAAGCTCGACTTCCTGCGCAAGGGCGGCCGCATCAGCGAGGCCGTCTACCGCGTGGGCTCCGTCCTCAACATCAAGCCCGTCCTCACCTGCAGCCCCGAGGGCAAGTATGTCATTGAGAAGAAGGCCCGCGGGTGGCAGCGCGCGCTCGACACGCAGATTTCGCTGGTGGCCGAGCAGGCTGCGCGCTGGCCGCAGGTGCGCCTGGCGGTCTGCACGTACGACCCCGCGCTGCGCGAGGAGCTCGCGGGGCGCCTGCGCGAACGCATCGGCAACGCGGTCGAGATCCTGCAGACCGGGCTCTCCGCCGACCTTCTCGTCCACACCGGCCCCACCCTCGTGGGCATGGGCGTGATGGGGCTGTAGCTCTACCATTCCATACCTGTCCGCAGCGGGCGGGCCAACATCCGGCGCTCAAACAGCTTGCCGCAGAGAGCGCGGCAAGAACTCGCGGCGGACGTTGGCCCGCCCGTCGCTGCTCAACCTGTTGCGCGACGACCGCAAGCACAGGCAGATAAGCCGACCCGAGCGCGCCGTTGACGTCCGCCGCGAGTTCCGCAGCCACGCTCTTTGCGGCGAGGACTTTCCGAGCGCCGGATGTCAATGGCGCGCTCGGGTCGGCGGTCAGGTTGGCTAGAGCGCGGTGACCATGTGCTCGACGATCTTGGCGCAGCGCTCGGCGGAGGCGCGCTCGAAGGTGGCGTAGTCCATGGCCTGGCCCTCGGTTCCCGGCTTGTCGGAAATCGCGCGAACGATGACGAAGGGCACCCCGTTGGCCTCGGCCGCCTGGGCAATCGCGGCTCCCTCCATCTCGCAGCACAGGGCCCCGAACTGCTCCACGATGCGACGACGGGTGGACTCGTGGCAGACGAACTGGTCGCCCGACGCCACGCGGCCGGCGAGCACGTTGACCTCGGGCGCCGCCGCGGAAGCAGCGGCAAGCGCCGCCTCGCGCAGGGCCGCGTCCGCGACAAACTCCACCTGCTCGCGGCCGGGGATGAGACCCGGGGTGTAGCCGAGCTCCTCCACCGTGAAGTCATGCTGGACGCAGTCCGTGGCCACGACGAGGTCGCCGATGTCGAGGCGGGCGGCGTCGAGCGATCCGGCGATGCCCGTGTTGATAAGGTGCGTGCAGCCGAAGTGGTCGGCCAGGGTCTGGGCGCAGATGCCGGCGTTCACCTTGCCGACGCCGCACTTGACCACGACCACGTCCTTCTCGCCCAGGCGCCCCGAGCAGAAGTCCGTGCCGGCCACGCGCTCCACGTGCGCGTCCGCGAGCTCGGCCTTGAGGTGCTCCACCTCGACGTCCATGGCCCCGATGATCCCGATTTTCATGTGCTCCCCTTCCGTTCGTGAAATGGACGGTTTCTCGTCCCAGAGTGTCCAGAATCCGCACGCTAACGATTGAGGTGCGTGAAATGGACGGTTTTCTCGCCTAAAACGTCCAGAATCCGCACGTCAGCGGCTGAGGTGCGGGAGATGGACGGTCTGACGAGAAGGGCGTTAGTCCTGCGGGTAGACGAGGTGCGCCTCGTCGATGTCCGTCAGCGTGTCCGCGACATAGCGGCGCGCCCACCACTGGGCCTGCGCGAGATCGGCGTCGTGCCAGTTGCCGCACTCCTCCGGGCGCGCGCCGGGAATCTCGCCCTCGAAGTCGCGGACGAACTCGAAGGTCTCACGCACGAGCGGCGCCACCTCGACAGAGGTGTGCTCGCCAAAGAGGATGAGGTAGAAGCCCGTGCGGCAGCCCATCGGGCCAAAGTAGACCACGCGGTCGCGCCATTCCGGGCTGTTGCGCAGATAGGTGGCGCCCAGGTGCTCGATGGCGTGGACGGCCGCGGTGTCCATCACGGGCTCGCGGTTGGGCGCGGTGAGCCGCAGGTCAAAGGTGGTTACCACGGCTCCGGTGGCCGGGTCCGCGTCCACGCGGGACACGTAGACGCCCGGCTCGAGCGCGAGGTGGTTGACGGTGAAGCTGGCGATCTTCTCCATGGGGCTCCCTGTGACGAGGCTCTTCTCAACGGTTCTTTGCTTCAGTTTAGCGTCCGCAAGCCTGCACGATGCCACGCTCCTGCGTAGACCCGGTGCCGTTGTAGGCAGTTTTTTGAAAGCGGCCCCAGTAGGCCCATCACTCGCAGAGAAAAACTGCAGGTAGTGGACTTGCGAAAAACTCGCTACTCAGGGGGTTGCTCAAAAACTGCCTACAACGTTGAAGGGCACCTCCTATGGATGCCCTACAGCGCGCTCGCGAGCCAGGGTCTGCCGGAGAGGGCCCGCGCAAGACGGTCCTGCGCCGTGGAGCAGACCACGTCGCGGCGCACGTGCAGGCGCACCTCGCCCTGCGTGCCGTAGGCGGTGAAGGCCGTGAAGATGACGTCGGTCTCGAAGGCGGGGTCAAGCAGGTCGGCGAGCTCGCGCGCCGCAACGCGGCAGCACTCGTCCGCCACGGCGTTGAGATCCGCGCCCGGCACCACCGCGATGGGAACGCCGCAGTAGCCCACGCTCCAGGGCGTGATGCGCGTGAGCGCGGTCTTGGAGAGCACCGAGTTGGGGATGACCTCCCGGGCGCCGCCGCGCATCATCACGGTGGTGCTGCGCCAGTTGACGTCGGTCACCTCGCCGGTGACGTCGCCCACGGAGATGTAGTCCCCGGGCTGGACGGCCTTGCTCAGCATGAGGCTGATGCCGCCGATGATGTTGGCGATCGTGTCCTGCATGCCCAGGGAGACGGCGATGGAGACCACGCCGAGGGCGGCGACAAAGCCCGCCGGGTCCACGCCAAAGACCGGTCTCATGACGCTGAGCAGCGCAAGCACCCAGATGACGGCACGGGCGATGTTGATGAACAGCGACGCGCTCGGCAGGTTCGAGGCGTCGAGCAGCTTGTGCATGAGCCGTATCACGAAGCGCTCGATCAGCCACGCTATGACCACCGCCACGACGAGCGTCACGCCCTTGTCGAGCCAGCCGCCCGCGTCGATACCCAGAAGATGCTCCATGTCGCGCCTCCTCCTTACGCGTACGCATAAATCAACGGTCTCGTGCCTGAGATTTATGCGAACGCATAAAACTCTATGAGCAGCCTACCCCTCGATCTTCACGAGCGGGGCAAAGCCCTTGAGGAGCTTCTTGGTCTTGCCCGTGCGCGTGAACTTGACCTCGATGGTGTCGCCGGAGACGGAGAGCACCTTGCCGGGGCCAAAGGTCTTGTGGGAGACCGCGTCGCCGGGCGAGAAGGACGCGCTCGCCGCAGGCCGTGCCGGAGCCGCGGCCGTGGGTGCCGCGGCAGGCCGCGATCCCCCGCCGGTCGAGCGCGTGCGCGAACCGAAGACGTTGCCGCCGTAGACCGAAGACCCGCGCCCGCTGCCGAAGGTGCCGTGGCGGTCGCCGCGCTTCTCCCAGCCCACGCCGGCAAAGCCCGACGAGCCCACACCCACGCGCTCCACGTCCGCGGACGGGATCTCGTTTAGGAAGCGGCTCGGCGGGTTTGCCTGGACCGAGCCAAAGGTGCGTCTGGTCACGGCATGCGTGAGGTAGAGCTTCTTGCGGGCGCGCGTGATCGCCACGTAGGCCAGGCGCCGCTCCTCCTCAACCGCCGCCGGGTCGCCGTCGTAGGAGGCGTGCGGGAAGATCCCCTCCTCCATGCCGGCGACGAACACCACCGGGAACTCCAAACCCTTGGCCGAGTGAATGGTCATCATCGTCACCGCATGGGTCTGACCAGCCAGCGAGTCCAGGTCAGACCTCAGCGCCAGCCACTCGATGAGCGCGGGCAGCTTCTCGGACGCGACGGGCGGCCTGAGAGGGACAGGCGCCGAGGCGGCGTCCCCAGCGGGCGAATCGCCTTGGCGAGCGAGCGAAGCGAGCGCTGAGCCCGTCGGGGACGCCGCCTCGGCGCCGGACGGCTCGATCGCGCCCGCGGCACGCAGCTGCTCCAGGGACTCGAGGGTCTCCACGGCGTCGTGCGTCTCGTCGAACTCGGCGGCGACGCCCATGAACTCCTTGATGTTCTCGATGCGGCCGTCCGCCTCCACGGAGTGCTCGGCCTCGAGGGCGCGGATGAGGCCGGAGCGGTCCACGATCGCGTCGACCACGTCGGCCAGCTCGCCGGTGAAGTGGCGCCCGGCCTCGATCACGCCCGTGAACTCCGCGAGCGCCTGGCGCACCTTGGCGCCGAGCAGCCCCGTCTCCGCGATCGCCATCTCGCAGGCGGAGAAGAACGAGATGCCCTCGTCGGCCGCGAGCTCGCGAATCTTGTTAATGGAGGTGGTGCCGATGCCGCGGCGCGGCGTGTTGACCACGCGCAGGGCAGCCACGTCATCGTCGGGGTTCACCACGAGCTTGAGGTAGGCCATGACGTCGCGCACCTCGGCGCGGTCGAAGAAGCGCGTGCCGCCCACGATCTTGTAGGGCACCCCCGCGCGCAGGAACATGTCCTCGAGGATGCGTGACTGCGCGTTGGTGCGGTAGAAGACGGCCATGTCGTCGTAGCTCGTGCCGCCATCGTGGAGCTTCTCGATCTCAGAGCCAATCCAGCGGCCCTCGTCGCGCTCGTCGGAGGCCTGGAACACGTGGATCTTCTCGCCGTCCCCGGCGTCCGTGAACAGGCGCTTGGGCTTGCGGCGAGCGTTATTGGCCACCACCGCGTTGGCCGCGGCGAGGATGTGGCCCGTGGAGCGGTAGTTCTGCTCCAGGCGCACCACGTGGGCGTCCGGATAGTCCTTCTCAAAGTCCAGGATGTTCTGGATGTCCGCGCCGCGCCAGCTGTAGATGGACTGGTCGTCGTCGCCCACGACCATGAGGTTGCGGTGGCGCGCGGCCAGCAGGTTGGTGATCGCGTACTGGACGTGGTTGGTGTCCTGGTACTCGTCCACGCTGATCTGGCGGAAGCGATCCTGGTAGCGCTCCAGAACCTCGGGGCGGCGGGAGAGCAGCTCGAAGGTCTTGACGAGCAGGTCGTCGAAGTCCATCGCGTTGGCCTTGGCGAGACGCCGGTCGAGCTCGCGGTACACGCGGGCGGCGGCGCGGTCGGCGGGGTTGGGCGAGCTCGCCATCTCGTCCGGGCCCACCATCGCGTTCTTGGCCGAGGAGATCTTGGAGCGGATGGCGTTCATCGGGAACTGCTTCTGGTCGATGTCGAGGTCGGCCATGATGGACTTGACCAGGCGCTTCGAGTCGTCGTCATCGTAGATGGTGAAGTTGGGCCGGTAGCCCACGAGCTCCGGGTCCTCGCGCAGCATCCGCACGCACATGGCGTGGAAGGTGCAGACCCACATGCCGCGCGTGCCGTAGGGCAGCAGGGCCTCCAGGCGCTCGCGCATCTCCGCGGCGGCCTTGTTGGTGAACGTGATGGCAAGGACCTGCCAGGGGCGCACGCCCTCGTCGGCGATCATGTGCGCGATGCGGTACGTGAGCACGCGCGTCTTGCCCGAGCCCGCGCCCGCGAGCACGAGCAGCGGCCCGCGCGTGCACTCGGCGGCCTCCCGCTGGGCGGGGTTGAGCCCCGAGAGGTCGATGGTCGGGGCAGGTGCGGGCGCAGGCGCCGCAAAGCCGCCCGCCTGCGGAAAGAGGGTCTGCTGGTCCTGGGTCATGGAGCTCCCACGTTCTTCTCGGCAACTGATGCCCTACGAGTGTAGCGGCCCGACCGGACAGAAACTGCCGAGGAGCGAGAAGAACACAGGGCCTTGGGCGGAAGCTACTTGCGCCTCTTGGACTCCCCGATCGAGATGTCCTTGTCGTAGGTGAGGCTGTAGGCAATCTCGAGGCCGCGCAGCAGCTCGCGCGCATCGTGCTCGCCCATCTTGCTCAGGGTCGCGGCGAGGCCCGAGACCCCGCCCGAGCTGTTGTCATGGGCGTATGCGCGCCCCTCGTCGGTGCAGTAGACGATCACGCGGCGACGGTCGTTCTCGTCCGGGACGCGCTTCACGTAGCCCTTGGCCTCCAGCGAGTCCAGGATGCGCGTCATGCGGGGGCGGGTGTAGCCGAGCTTGCTGGCAAGGTCGGACGGGTTCATCCCCTCGTCCTGGCGGGAGAGGTACTCGAGCACCGGGTCCTCGCCCATCGACATGCCATAGGCCGTGCCAATGGAGCCCTTGGCGACGCCTCGGGAGTACATGATGAGCTTCTTAGCCGCGTCCTCGTAGTCCATCCTCGCGCTACTCGTCCCTTCCAGCGAGCACACGGAGCTTGTCGCCCCACCAAACTCAAGTTGGTTAATGGTAGCAACTTTTTCCTGAGTTTGCATGAAGAACACCTCCCGTGAAAGCGAGAAAAGCGATCCTGTCGGGACGTCACGACTCCCCGAGAAGCGAGAAGATCGTCTCAGCGAGGCCGTCGTGGTCGTTGTCGAGCGCGGTCACGCGCGCGGCCGCGGTGCGCACCTCCGCGGGCGCGTTGGCCATGGCCCAGCTCTGAGACACCGCACGCAGCATGTCGATGTCGTTGCGGCCGTCGCCGAACGCCGCAGCGCGCTCGAGGGGCACGCCGAGGTGCTCGCACACGGCGCCGATGCCCTCCGTCTTGCTCGCGCGCCCGTCCATGACCTCGCAGAGAATGGACGAGGACCTCACCACGGAGAGCTGCGGGAACGCCGCGCCCAGCTCGCGCTCCGCACGCTCGATGGCCGCGGGCTCGCCCACGAGCAGGAACTTGTGGAGCCCGCGCTCCGAGAAGTGCTCCTCGAGCGTCCCCTCGACGGACTCCACGCCCACGATCCGCTCCTCGCGCGCCACGCGCGGGTCACGACGGTCCGTCGTCACCCACGTGTGGTAGCCATACGCCATGCAGCAGAGCTCGGGGAACTCGCAGGCAACGTGGTCACGGACCTCGAGCGCGCACCCGAGCGCTATGGGCCTGCTCAGAAGCTCCTCGCCGGCGGCATCGATGACGTAGGCCCCGCTGTAGCACACCGTGGGACCGGAGCACCCCAGCTCGCGCCTTATCTCCTCCAGCGCCTCCGGCATGCGGGCCGAGACCAGCACGAGCGGCACGCCGCGCGCAGCGAGCTCGCGCGCCGCCGCGGCGGTCCGCGGGCTCACCCGATGCGCCGCATCGAGGACGGTCCCGTCAACGTCCGAGAACACCACCGAGGGCAGGGCACCGTCGCCCGACGCCCCGCAAAGCGCGTCAGCCATCATCTCTCCTCCGTACCGCGCACGTGCGCGCGCATCAGCATCGCAGTCGATCGTCCGTCGTTTCTTATCGCGAAGGCGCCCGTCGCCGCCGGGACCACGAACGTCTCCGCGTAGTGCACCCTCATCGGCTCGAAGGCGCCCTCGGGGCTCTCCACGAGGACCTCCTCGCCCTCCACCAGGTTGAGCACGTTGACGGTGCCCGCCGTGTCGAGAAGGGCGCGCCCGCCGGGCCCCACCGTGTAGCGCCTGGTCTCCAGCGGCTCCAGCGCGTGGAGCCCGGTGCGCTCCACCCGCGCCGCACCGCAGGGCTCGTCGACGTCCGCCACCTGGTCCACGAGGCTCTTCTCGACCCACCCCGTGGTGCGGTCCCATCGAATGACCTCGCGCCCGTGCTCGAGGTGCACCGGGCGCGGCCGGCCGTCCAGGCCAAGTCGGCCCCAGTCCCAGAGCTTGAACGTGAAGATGTAGGGCGTGGCGCTGATCTCCAGGACCATCGTGTTGGCCCCGGCGCCGTGGATGGTCCCTGCGGGAATGAGGAAGTGGTCGTGCCTTCGCGCCGGGATGCGGTTGACGTAGCGCGACGCATCGAAGGGCTCGCCGCCCGCGTTGGCCTCCTCGAGGGCGCCCATCACCTCCGCCGGGTCCACGCCCTCGCGAAGTCCCAGATAGACGCAGGCGTCCTCGCCCGCGTCCAGGATGTAGTAGCTCTCGTCCTGCGTGTAGGCCATGCCAAACGCGCGCCGGATGTAGTCCGTGGTGGGGTGCACCTGCAGCGAGAGGTTCTGCCCGCCCATGGTGTCCAGGAGGTCAAAGCGGATGGGGAACTCCGCCCCGTAGCGCGCGTAGACGCCCTCGCCCAGGAGCGGCAGCGGCCGCAGGAGCGTGAGGTCCATCGCCGGCACGCGCACCACGGCGTTGTCAAAGGCCAGGGCGAGCGCGTTCTCCTCGGGCACGCCGTCGAAGGACCAGGCGTAGTTGGGGGCGTCATCCGGCAGTCCAAAGCGCTCGCGCATCCACTGGCCGCCCCACACGCCGGGGTCGAAGTACGGAACCGTGCGGAAGGGACGGCTCGCCGCAACGTCCAATGCGTCCTGGAGCGCCTCGCCTGTGACGGCGCGGGGCGCGCCCGCCTCCACGGTGTCCACCACGAAGTCCGCCCGGGGCAGCACGCGGGCCTTCACGCGGTCCGCCAGGCGCCACTCCACGAAGTAGCCGCGCTTGACCTTGCGCAGGACGTCCTCGCCCGCGTTGTCGCAGCCGTAGTTGGGCATGCCGGCGCGGTAGCGGAGCTGAATCTCCCAGCGCGTCACGTCCGCGTAGACGAGCACGTCACCGGGGTGGACGAGCGTCGCTCCAAAGCCGCAGACCACCACGAGCCCCTCGGCGCTCGCCACCCGCTCGCGCGCGGTGGCAAGCGCGTCGGCGTCCATGAAGTCCTCGAGCTCGCCGAAGCACATGCGCCCGAAGACGCGGTCGTCCGTGAGGAAGGGCGCCATGCGGCGCGTGAGCTCCGCCGGCTCAGGGAAGAGCTCCCGCGTATCGAGAAGGACGTCCGGCCGCAGTCCGCGCAGGGCGTCCAGCAGCTCGTCCTCCCGCACGCCCGGGTAGCACTCGCACGAGACCACGACGCGCGACGGGCCCGCCGCGCGGAGCTCGTCCACGCGGCGGGCCAGTGCGGCCAGCAGGGCGCCATAGCCAAGAAGGACCTCGTGCCCCGGAACGGGAACGGTGGGGAAGCGGTCGTACGAGCCCATGGGGAGGCGTCACCCCCGCCCGTTCTTCTCGGCACGCTCGCCCTTCTTGGCGCCGGCGTCCAGGTCCACGCCCGCGGCGTCGAGAATCGCCCGCACGTTCTTCTTGGCGTTGGTCGTGCCCACCTTGAGGACGACGGACATGACCGCGCCGACCACCAAGACGATGACGCCGAGCACGCCAAAGCCCGTCGATCCCCCGCCGTAGAAGCCCCAGTAGCCCACGAGGAAGCCGGCGGCCACGAGCGAGTAGCCCAGGCGCAGCCAGACGTTGAGGCGTTGGATGGCGTCGGTCTGGAGCTTGGCCTCGCGGACGAGGTCCTCGCGAGTCCAGTTGGAGGTGTCGAGTGCCATGGTCTTCCTCTCGGTAGCGGCGTGCCCGGGCCGCACAGGGGGAGACGGCGGCCCGGGCAGAAGGAGGTATGCGAACCTAAAGGTGCGGTGCGTCGAGCGGGGCTTACGCGGTCGGCGCAGCGATCGTGGCGGCGCCGAAGAAGCCCACGGCAGCGCCGACGAAGGCGATGACGAGCAGGATCAGCATCGTGACGATGGGGCTGACCTTCTTCTTGGTCATGAGCCACCAGCACAGGATGGTGAAGCCGAGCGGAAGCAGCTTGGGGTAGATGCCGTCGAGCGTGCCCTGGAGCGTGCCGCCGCCGGGAAGCTGCAGCGACGTGGAGATGGAGACCCAGGTGGCGCAGACGGCGCCGATGACCATGGTGCCGACCATCACGATGGCGTCGCGCAGGGCAGTGGCGTTGGGGCCGACGAGGGCCTCGACCGCGGCGCCGCCGAGGTCATAGCCGCGATAGTACGCGAGGCGCATGCCGAAGTAGGCGAGCAGGTTCCACACCACGATGTAGAAGATGGCGCCGAGCGGGCTGCCGCCCTCGGAGAGGCCCATCGCGATGCCGAGCAGGATCGGGATGAGCGTGCCGACGATCAGGGAGTCGCCGATGCCGGCGAGCGGGCCCATGAGGCCGGCGCGGATGCCGTTGATGGTCTCGTCGTCGATGGCCTCGCCGTTGGCGCGCGCCTCCTCGAGGCCCACGGTGACGCCGACGATCATGGAGCCGATCTGCGGCTCGGTGTTGAAGAACGCGGAGTAGGTGGTGAGGGCCTTCTGCTGGTCCTCCTTCTTGTCGTAGAGGTCCTCGACGATCGGCAGCATGGAGACCAGGTAGCCGAAGGTCTGCATGTGCTCCTGCGAGAAGCACGTGAGGTTGCCGTAGTACCAGTTGCGGAAGGACTTGGCGAGGGCCTTCTTGGAGACCTTCCTGCCTCCCTTGGCGGCGGTGGTGTCAGCCATTAGATGTCCTCCTCTTCCTCGTCGTCAGCTGCGGTGAGCTCGCCGGACGCGGCAGCCACCACGGGACGGTTCTTGAGCGTGGAGATCTGGAAGTTGATGAGCGCGAAGAAGCAGGCGATCGCGGAGGCGGCGATGAGGTTGCAGCCCATGACCGCGGCGAGCGTGAAGCCGAAGAAGAAGGTCAGGAAGTCGGTGGGCTTGGCGATGACCTGCTTGAGCAGGATGGCGATACCGACGCAGGGAAGCAGGGAGCCGAGGGCGAACAGCGTCTTCATGGGCAGGCCGTCCATGGGCAGGCTGTTCATGATGAAGCTCACCATGTCCTGGCCAAAGTACACGATGACGAACGTGGGGATGAAGGAGCAGACGATGTGGGAGATCCAGGGCAGGACCATGTCCACGAGGTAGAGCTTGTGGGTGTCACCCTTCTCGAGCCACTTCCAGCCCATGCCCTGCCAGGCGAGGTTGATGGTGGCGGTGCCGTAGAAGAGGATGGCGCCGAGGGTGCCGCAGGTGGCGCCCAGGGTCGTGGCGAGGGCGGCGGCGTCGGCGCTGTTGGGGTCGAGGCCCTGGGCCTTGACGGCCATCATGGCCAGCGGGATGCCGATGTAGCAGGCTGCGCGGACGTCGGCGGAGACGGTGCCGCCGGGGGTGACGAGAGCGATGTAGACGACCTGGATGGCCATGCCCACGATGATGCCGAGGGTCATGTCGCCCAGGATGAGGCCGACGATCAGGCCGGCGACGAGCGGGCGCCCGAGCGTGTAGTTGCCGATGGACGTGCCGCCGAGGCCGGGCATCGACGCCAGGCAGGCGAACAGTCCCAGCAGCGCCGCCTGGAACACGTTGATTACCATACGTACCACCTTTCCTAGAGTGGTGTCCCCGTGGGGACGGATTGCTTGCCGGAGCGGCGGCCTCCCGGGTTGCCGCCGCGAAAGCAACGAGCTCGCATAACGTGACAAAGGGACAGTCCCTTTGTCACGTTATGCTAGAAGCCGAACTGGCCGCGGAACTTGTCCCAGGTGCCGGTCTCCTTGTCGGGGATCAGGCGGAAGTCCACGGTGTAGCCCTTCTTGGAGATGGCCTCGAGAGCCTCGGCCTCCTCCTGGGTGATCGACTGGTTGTTGCCGATCTTGGTGGTGCCGGGACGGTCGTTGCACGGACCCACGATGACCGTCTTGACGTCGTCGGGGACAAAGCCAAAGTTCACGAGGATCTCCGCCATGTCAACGGGGTTCTTGGTGATGAGGAAGTAGCGGGTCTTGGAGTCGCGGACGGTCTGGGCCTTCTCCTTGAAGTGCTCCATCGTCCACACGAAGGTCTTCTTGTCGGGAGCGGCGCTCTTGTAGGCGCTCTTGAGGACGGGGTTGGACGCCGCGGCGTCGTTGACGGCGATGATGCCGTCGCAGGGGTACTCGAGGGCCCAGCGGGTGACGGTCTGGCCGTGGATCATGCGATCGTCGATGCGGACAAACGAAACTGCCATGTTCTTCTCCTTACGCGTGTTCTTATCCTTATGGCGGGCACGCCCGCCCTTATCCGCCGCTAGAGGTCCTCGTCCTCGCTCTCGTCCTCGCCGCCGAGGTCAAGGGCCATCTCGGAGAGGGCCGCCTGGCCCTCGGAGACCATGGAGGCGCAGAGGGCGTCCTCGTCATCGGTCTGGAGGTCAAAGGCCGCCGTGAGCGCCATGGGCAGGTTCACGCCGCCAAAGGCGCGCGTCTGGGCGAGAAGCCCATGGGCGGCGAGCGTGTTGAGCGCGTTGGTGAGCGGCGAGCCGCCGATGAGGTCGCCGAGGACGATCACGCGGTCGCTCGTGGTGATGGGGGCGATGACCTCCTCGAGCTCGCTCACGTACTGGTCGGCTCCCTCGCCGTCACGAAGGCTGCAGCTCAGGATATCGTCGCGCTTCCCCACCAGCATGTCGAGCACGCTGTGCAGGCCCGGGGCAAAGGTTCCGTGGCTAACGAGAAGCAGGTATCTCATCTTGGGGTTCCTTTCGTTTGCTGGCTTGCCGAAGCTTAACTCTCGCTGAAATTGATTGTCGTTATTAACTATTAACGGCACAATCAGATAGTTGTCAGCGGTAACTATTCGTCGGTTAACGGTAGCAACTATTTCGCGTGAACAACTATTATCGCGGCGTCGGCAGACCGGCCCCTGTCCCCCGTCAACGCATCTGTATGGGCGTCTAGCTGCGCAAATAGTGCTCTCGAAGGAGAATGGCACTTGTCGGGCGCCTTGCCAGCGTGAGGAGAAGTGATTACGAAATCGCGCCCATCGCGCGGCGAACGGTAATTGCGCTTACGAAATTGCGCTTGTCGCACGAGGCCCTTTGCAGAACGGGCGCTCTCTCCCCTCCCCCTTGCGATGCGCGCGGTTTCGTAAGCTTTTCCGGCGCGCGCGGGTGCGACGGGCGGCGATGGTTAAGCGAGCGGCAGCCGTCTGCGCGATGAGCGGGATTTTCTAAGCGAGAAGAACCTCGGGCGTACTACGGGCGGGTTTTCGTAAGCGCCGAGAGCTGACGGCGTGCGACGGTCGAAGTTTTTAAAGCACGGCCGAGAAGAACGCGGCGGGGCTAGGAGTCGTCCCGTGCGGGCTCGCGTTTGTCCTCCCCGTCATACTCAACCGTCGGATCGAGGAAGAGGCGGTAGGTCTCGACGCCGAGCGCCTCGGAGATGGCCTGGACGTTCTTGAGGGAGATGTTGCGCTTCTCGAGCTCGAGCGAGCTGATGTAGGTGCGATGCAGGTGGCTCTTCTCGGCCAGCGCCTCTTGGGAGAGCCCCAGGCGCTTCCGATACGTCCGGACGTTCACGGCGAAGACATGCGTCACATTCATGGATACCCCTTTATCTGGGCAATATCCGTGAATGCAGACAACCGGTCTACAGACAATACGTATCGTCAATTACTTGATGGCACACAGAGGCGCTCTCTTCAGAGTAAAACGAGAAGGGCGCCCGGCCCCACCCCTTTGCGGGAGCGGGACCGGGCGCCCAGGACATAGGACGATATGGTCGCGCTACTCGGCGCGCGTCTCCCAGTTCCAGAGGATCGCGGCGCCCTCGGAGCGGGTCAGGGCGCGCCCGGGCTCGAGGCCGGCGGCCCCGCCGCTGAAGACTCCCTCGGCGACGGCCCAGCTCATGGCCTCCTCGGCCCAGCCGGAGAGCTCGTCCGCGTCGGCGAAGGCAGAGAGGTCGGCGCGGGCGGAGACGTCCTCGCCGGCGACCTGCGCGCGGTTGTAGAGCACGCACGCCGCCTGCTCGCGCGTGATCGCGCCCGCCGGGTCGAAGGACCCGTCGCCGTTGCCGTTGAACACGCCCTCGGCGAGAGCCCAGGCCACGCCGTTGGCGTACCACTCGGAGGCGGGCACGTCGGACGGGAGCGAGGACAGGTCTGCCTCGGGCTCGCCGGCCAGGCGGCAGAGGATCGTCGCCATCTCGGCGCGGGTGAGCGACCTGCCGGGCCCGAAGGTCCCGTCGCCGTAGCCCAGGATGGCGCCGGAGGTCACCGCCCAGTCGACGGCGTCGTGGTACCACTCGGCCTGGTCGAGGTCGGCGTAGGAGTGCGTCGGGCAGAGCTCGCCGCCGTCGCATCCGAAGGTCACCTCGACGGTGACGTCGCCCTTCGGCATCTCGAACACCCAGGTGTTGGCCTCGTCGCCGGGCTCGACCTCGACGGCCTCGCCCTCGGCGTCGGTGACCGTCACGGAGCGGACCTCCTGACCCTCGTCGGGCGTCGCCGTGACGGTGACCTCGTCGCCCTCCTCGGGGGAGGCGTCGGAGACGGTGACCTTCCCGCCCTCGGACTCGGGGACCTCGACGTCGTAGGTCGGCGCGGAGGGGGTGGAGGGGACGCTCGGGACGGAGGGCTCGGGCTTGGGCACGAAGGTCCCGTTCTCGCCCGGGACGAGACCGGCGTTGCCGGGGTCCACGACGTTTGTGTCACTGGCCTCGACATTGCCCTCAAAGGTGATGGCAACGAACCCGTCAATGTTCGTGGTCACATTCGAGTTGGGCTCGAACTCGATGACGGACTTGTCCTGTGTTCCGCTGACGCGGATTCCCACGGGTTTCACACCAGTGAAGTTCGCCGTAGCGCCCTCAGCAAGCGTCAGCTTCGCCTCACCGCCCTTGTCATCGACGTTGACGGCATACCAAGAGTTATTGCCAGTCACGAACTCTACGGTACCGTTGAGCGTGACATCGGAGTTGTTGACCACGAGCGGAGCACCAGCATTTCCTTCAGTATGGTCGAGGACAACGTTCCGAAGCGTCGTGGTTCCATCGGCCTCGAAAACGTTCACGACATGCTTGTTGTCTTCGGTTGCCCTGATGGTGCCGTTCTCGATGGTCACATTGTCCGCGGTCACGTTTACCACGTGCGAATCATTGGGATAGGTACTCACAAAGTCTTCAGCCGAGGTAATAGTGTGGCCGTTGAGGTTAAGCGTCAGGCCGTCCTTGTTAAGCTCAAGCTGCTTGGAGAGCTCGACGTCCTTCTCGACCATCACGGTGCCGCTATCACCGGCCGTATTGATGGCTTCCTGGAGATCAGTATATCCCACGCCATCAACCGAGGCCTCAGCGAAAGTCTCAGGCTCAGGGGCATTAGCGTCAACCGTGAAGCTGTGCGCGTCGACGCGAGCGCCGCCGGTCGCAGCGTCATCGACGCCGTAAGCGTGCGCAACGTTATTGTAAGTGGCGCCGGTGATGGATACGACATTTGGAGTCTCGAGCTCCTCCTTCACGAAGTTGCAGTATACGGCGTCATACAGGTCGGTGAACGTGCAGCCAGTGAGATTCACGGAGACGCCGGAGACATTGCCAGAGACGACGACGGCGTGTCCGGACTTATCGCCCTTATTGGGCCCGCTGAACCGCACGTCGTTCACGGTGAGCGAGGTGTCGCTCTTCAGGCCCTCCATCGTGGCAGAGAAACCGTCGAGGTTGGTGAAGGCGGTATAGGCGCCTTGCCCCCCGTTGCCCTTGATGTTGATGGCATTGTTGTTGCCGTTAATCACGACAGCCTTGCCCGCGGGAACGGTGATGGCCTTCTGGAGGTTGACGTCATCCTTGAGCTCGACTGCTGTCTGACTCTCGGCCGCGCAGTTGACCGCCATCTGCAGATTGTCAAAGTTGCGGTCCCCGACCGTGGCTAGGACGTTTATGGGATCGCCTACCTTGGGCCGCTCGCTCTCGGCGGCAGTACCATCGATGGCGTTCTGGCCGAGCTGACCAGTTGCCTTATCTTTATAGTACGCTTCAGTCGTGGGGTAGTAGCCGTTTTCCAGCTTACCGCCGCCAAAAGACTGGACCGCATAAATAACCTCGGAATCGTTGGAGAGTGAGAAGATGAAGGCTCCCCCGTTCTCCTGATGGCCCACTCCGCACCACACGTTGGTCATGGTCGCATTGGTGACATGCAAATCGCCCTTTGACCCACCATTACCGACAGCGTAGAGGAAGCCGTCGAAAGAGCAGTTCTCGATGGTGACAGAGTTGGCAGTGCCATTGAAGCAGACGCCCTGATTGCCCGCACCGTCAATGTACTCGAAATCGACGCCGCTAATCTTCACATCGCCGTTAATCTGATTCATGACCCAAAGGGATCCATTGATGGTAGAGCCACCTTCGGCGCCCTGAATGGTCAGTGGCTTGTTAACGATGACGTTCTTGACGCCACTATTAGACGCCTCCTTAACCGTGAACGGTTCGGAGGTAAGCTGGACGGTAGCGCCTTCGGGGGCAGCGTCGAGCGCGGTCTGGAGGTTGTCGTAGTTGCGGCCGTTAACGGTGGCAACGACGGGGGAGGTAGTACCGGCAGCGGGCCTGCTGGTCTCGGCAACAGAGCCCTTCACACTTGTGCCACTGCCGAGGGAGTTGTTGTCCTTATCTGTCATGTAGTCGGCAGCCGTCGAGTAGTAATAGCCCTTCGAATCCGTCGCACCCTCAAAGGCCCAGGTCTGAACGGCGTAGATCGAGTTGCCGGGATTGGAAATCCCAACAGACTTAATCGAGTTGTCGTTGCGCTCCGCAACGGAGAGGCCGCACCAGGTGTCGGTCAGCACGAGCTCGGAGACGCTCACCTCGCAGCCCGCAGCATCGGAGTTCACGGCGACGCCGTACTGGAACCCCCTAATCTCGGCATTGCTTACCGTGAGGGAGTCAACGCCCGCGCTCGGCATGAGGATGCCCATGGTGGTGTTGTAAACGCTGGAGTCGTAGGCAACCGTAAGACCGGAGATTGAGATGCTAGTTGGCCCCTCACCGTCAACAGTATCCAAGCCATCCTGATAATAGGAAATCGAGCCCTTGACGATGGTCGTGCCGGCACCCGCGCCCTCGAAGTTCACCACCTTGTCGAGCCTGTCGGACAGGGTGTACTCCCCCTCGCCGAGGACGATCGTGTCCCCGGCATCGGCAGCCTCGACCGCGTCCTCGATGGTGTCGAAAGTTGCGCCCTCTTCGCCCTTGATCGTGATCGACCCCGCGGTCACACCTGTCGTGCCCTGCTCGCCGGTCTCGCCTGCGCTCTCGACCGTGCTGGCCGCAGGCGCCGTCGTCTCGCCCTCTGCCAGGGCAACGACCGGCGCGGCGCCCAGTGCGAGCGCCAGGCCGAGCCCAGCGGTGACGACGAGGCGCGCGCCGCGCTTCTCGGCCGGCTGCGCGTTGGTCTTGGCATTCGCAAGCGGAACTCTCTTACTCATGAGAACATACTCCCTACCATGTTTTTTCGCCGTGGCGAAGTACGGATATGTAGACTATACGTATCACTCTGCTGGTAGAAGAGTCAAGTAAGCTGTCCGTCAGTGGGCAGATAATATATGGCTGCCACCGTGTAATTGCCGTATTGTGCGCAAAAATGCCGCAGCCCCTACCTGTGGAGGGCTCGCGGGAGAGCTCCGGGAGCCTGGCCCCATGATCACTCTTGCTGGCGGAAACCGTTGGTTCGCCGGGCGTTGCGGGTTTGACAGCTGGGGCACGAAAGGGGCCTGAGGCCGTTGCGGCTTTGCGAGTCAGGGCACGAGGGAGACGGGGTCGGGGGCGCGATATCGCGATCGCGCGCCCCGCATGGCGTCCGGGGACGCGCGTTCTTCTCGTCTGCGTTGCGGCTTTGGCGGTCAGGGCACGTCAAACGTGCCCGGAGGCGCGCCGGGAGGAGGGCATCCGGACCGGGCGAATGCCACGGCTGGGATTCCGACAACGCCTCGCGGACGAATCGCGCCCTGGGTCGCATATCCGCAACGTCTCCCAGCCGCAAGGCGCTCCCCCGCTGCCGCCGCGCGCCCTGGCCGCGATTTCCGCGACGCCCCGCGCCCAGCCCAGCCCGCGCGCCACGCCGCCGCAGCCGCGCCCCTACGTCCAGCGACCCAGGAACCCCAGCACGGCGCCCCAGTAGCGGCCCGGGTCCGCAAAGACCGAGCAGCAGTGCCCCGCACCCGAGAAGCACCGCAGCTCGTGGCCGGTGCCCGCGCCCGCGAGCTCGCGGGCCATCTCGACGGGCACCACGCGGTCGAGCTCGCCGTGGAGCAGAAGCACCGGCACGCGCGTGCGCGCGAGCGCCTCCACCGGCCGGGCAAGACGCAGGTCGTAGCCGCCTGGCGCGCGCATCAGGCGGCGCCGCGCGACGTCGAGCAGCGGGTGCGCCGCGACGGGCGGCGTGCCGAGCGAGCCCGTCTCCACCACGTTTTCGGCCGTGCGCCAGAAGTCGGAGTAGCCCGAGTCCGCCACGCAGGCGCGGACCTGCGGCGGGAGGTCCTGCTCGGCCGTGGCCATGAGACAGGAGGCCGCACCCATCGAGATGCCCATGAGCGTCACGCGCGCGCCCTCCCCCGCCCGGCCCACGACCCAGCGGGCCCAGGCCACGAGGTCGCGCCGGTCGAGCCAGCCGCACCCGACCCAGTCGCCCCCGCTCGCGCCATGCGCGCGCAGGTCAACAAAGAGCAGGTTGAAGCCAGCCTCAGCGTAGCGCCGCGCGTAGGTGAGGCCGGCGCGCCAGTTGTCGTGGTAGCCGTGGACAAAGACGAGCCAGCGCGGGGAGTCCGGGCGACACGCGAGCACATGACCGGCGAGGCGCGTGCCGTCGTCGGAGGTCGCCCACACGTCCTCGACGCCCACGGGCTGCGCGTGCAGCCAGCGCCAGGTGCGGTCCGCCTCCTCGGCGCGGTCCCACTCGATGACCTCGCCCTCGTGGGCGCTGAGCCCCGGGGACATGTCGCGCACGCGGACGTCCCCGCCTCCGCCCAGGTAGGGACCGAGCTCCTCGGAGCCAAGGTCGCGCTGCGGGCCGAGCACGGCCGGCAGCAGCCTGCCCACGACCACGGCGGCGCCCAGGCCCGCGCACGCGCGCGCCAGCGCTCGAAGGCCGTTCTTCTCGCCCATGAGGCCCCCTTCCGTCGTCGACCGCCGCCCTCGCCGCACCCGACTGGCATTTTAGGGTATGTACACTTCACCCTCTTAAGAGATTAGCGTTTCCGCAGGTAAAAGACATGCCGAGAAGAACGGGCGAGGCGGAAAACCGTACAAACCCTCAAAGCGGGGCACGCGCCCGCTCGAGCTAGAGTGCCGCGAGCAGGGCCTCGCAGCCGGCGAGCACGTCGCGGTAGGTGGCGTCGAAGTCACCCGTGTACCAGGGGTCCGCCACGTCGCACGGGCGCGCGGTCCAGTCGAGCAGGCGGCTCACCTTGCCGTCCGGGTCCCCGCCGAGGATGCGTGCGAGGCCGCGGGCGTTCTCGGCGTCCATGTAGACGATGTGGTCCCAGCTGTCGTACTCCTCGCGCCGCATGCGCCGGGCGCGGTGGCGCCCCACCGGGATGCCCTCCGCGCGCAGCTTGGACACGGTGCCGTAGTGCGGCGGGTTGCCGAGCTCCTCGGAGCTCGTCGCCGCGGAGTCGATCACGAACTCGTCCACGCGGCCCGCGCGGCGCACGAGCTCCTCCATCACGAACTGCGCCATCGTCGAGCGGCAGATGTTTCCGTGGCAGATGAACAGGATGCGGGTCATGGCTCCCCCTACCGGCGCGCGTGCTTGCCGGGCGCCGCGTGCTTGCCCGCCTTGCGCGGCTTCTCGGGCAGGTCGAAGCGCTGGCCGCCGGCGCCGGGCTTCACGCGCGGACGCTCGCCCACCGCCATCTGATAGCGGGAGTCACCCCTTTTGCCCCGGCGAACCGCCCAGGACACGAGCCCCACCACCACGAACAGCGCCACCACGGCGGCCACCGCAATAGCGGCGTGCACCGGGTCAGAGAGCCACCACATCACGTAGGCGGGGATGGAGAGCTCCAAGGCCTGCGCGGCGGACACGGTAAACGACGCCATCCACTGGCCGTCCAGCGACACGTCGACGGTGCCGAGCTGCTGGCCCTCCTCGACGGGCGCCATGAAGGCCCCGGTCTCGGGGTCGGTCCCCTCCCACGTGGGCGTGAGGGTGAGGTCGGCAAACGTCGTCCCGCGCGGGACCACGGCCGAGAAGCCGCCGCTGGAGAGCGCCTGGACGGTCTCGCCGTCGTCGGAGAGCATGACGTCCGCCACGCCCAGCACGTCCCCCGGGTTCACGAGCGCGCCCGCCTGCCAGGCGCCGAAGCCCCAGTCGAGCATCGAGCGCATGTCGTAGAAGTTCTCGGTGACGCCCTGGTCGTCGGGCACGCCGGAGGCGCCCAGCGTGACGCCCACGAGGGTCATCCCGTCCCTATCGGCGCTTACCACCAGGCAGCGGCCGGCGTTGTCGGTGTAGCCGGTCTTGCCCGCCGTCACGACGCCCTCGCCCACGTAGACGGGGCTCTCGGGGTCGATGAGCTGGTCGGTGGTCTCGAGCGTGCGCGCGGGATTGCCGCTCGTGGCGGGCAGGTCCCACGTCGCGGAGCCCGCGATCTCGCAGAACTCGGGGTAGGCGATCGCCGCCTTCATGATGGTCGCGAGGTCGCGGGCGGTGGTGTAGTGATCTTCGTCGGGCAGGCCGCAGGGGTTGGCAAAGTGCGTCCCCGTGCAACCGAGCTCGGTCGCCTTCTGGTTCATCAGGTCCACGAAGGCGTGCCAGTCCCCGCCCCCCACGTAGCGGGCGAGCACGTAGGACGCGTCGTTTCCGGAGGGCAGCAGCAGGCACGCGAGCAGGTCGCGCACAGAGAGGGTCTCCCCGACCACGAGCCCCGCGACGGAGCTCTCGGGGGTGACCTCGTCGAAGTCGGCCTCCTCGACGGTCACCAGCTCGTCCAGGCCCACGTGCTCCAGCGTCACGAGCGCCGTCATGACCTTGGTCGTCGAGGCGGGCTCGCGGCGCTCGTCGGCGTTCTTGTCGAGAAGGACCGTGCCGTAGTTGGCCTCGACGAGGATCGCCGCGGGCGAGGACACCTCGGGCGGCTGCTCGGCGGAGTAGACGGGGTCGTTGGGGGCGGCCGCGACCTCGTCGGCGAGCGCGACGGCCGGCGCAAGGGCCGGCGCCAGCGCGCCGGCGCAGAGGACGGCGGCGAGAAGGGCGGAGGCGGCGCGACCGGCGAACGTGTGCAGTCTCATCGTGAGAACCTCCCTAGTGCAGCGCGAACCACGCGATGACGGCGACGCCGAGGGCGATGCGGTACCAGCCGAAGGGCTTGAAGTCGTGGCGCCTCACGAAGTCCATGAGGAAGCGGATGACGCCGAGCGAGACGAGAAACGCCACGAGGCAGCCCACGCCGAGCACCGCGGCCTCCATCGTGGTGGGGACGTTGCCGGCGAGCAGGTACTTCGCGAGGCGCAGGCCGCTCGCGCCCACCATCACGGGGATGGCGAGGAAAAACGTGAACTCGGCCACCACGGTGCGCCTGCAGCCGAGGATGAGACCGCCGATGATCGTGGAGCCGGAGCGCGAGGTGCCCGGAACGATGGAGAGCACCTGGAAGAGCCCGATGCCGATGGCCGTCTTCCAGTCGAGCTCCTCGAGGCTCTGCACGCGGGCGTCCTCGTCGGCGAGCTCCGAGCGAGAGGCGGGCTCGAGGGCGACATCGGCGGAGAAGTGCCGGGCGGCGGGCCGGGCGCCCTTCTCGGCCAGCGCGCGATCGGCGCGGCGCTCGCGAACGGTCTCGATGACGATGAACGCGACGCCGTAGACGATCAGCGCCGCGGCGATCACGAAGGGGCTGCCGAGGTTGGCCTCCATCCAGTCGTCGAGCGGGATGCCGATGACCGCGGCGGGCAGGCAGGCAATGACGGTCTTGGCCCAGAGCAGCCAGGTGTCGCGCTTCTCGGCCTTGTCCTTGCTCGGCGAGAAGGGATTCAACCGGCGGAAGAAGATCACGCACACGGCGAGGATCGCGCCGAGCTGGATGACCACGAGGAACATGTTCCAAAAGTCCTCAGAGACGTTCATGGTGAGGAACTGGTTGAGCAGAAGCATGTGGCCCGTCGAAGAGATGGGCAGCCACTCGGTGATGCCCTCGACGAGGCCAAAGACGGCGGCCTTCACGAGCTCGATGATATCCACAGCCTTCCTTTCCCGCGACAAACCGTCCCATCATCGCGCATGCGGGACGCTCCTTGCCCGCCCGCGTGCTCCCCCACCGAAAAACTATGCCGTTTGGCGAGAGAAGCGGCAAGGTCGCGGGCGTTCGGGGAATATCTCAGCCAGTCCGCGAGTCAGCGTCCGCGGGACGCGAGAAGGGAGCCACCATGGCCGAAACCACCACCTCGTATCAAGACCTCGGCTACGACAAGATCTTCGTCTCCCTGGACGGGTCCGACCAGCAGGACAAGGTGCTCGACCGCGCCATCGTCATGGCCGCCAACGACAACGCCGAGCTCTACATTGGCTACGTCATCGACTCGACCGCGCTCGAGGCCGCCGGGACCTTCCCCGTCGACATCATCCCCTCGCTCGAGAAGACCTTCCGCGACTCCATCGACGCCAAGGTCAAGGCCGCCGAGGCCAACCCCGACATCAAGAAGGTCGAGGTGATCGTCCGCGCCGGGCGCATCCGCGAGACCCTCAAGGACGAGATGCTCGACGTGATCGAGCCGGACCTCGTGATCTGCGGCGCCCGCGGCCTGTCCTCGATCAAGTACGCGATCCTGGGCTCCATCTCGACCTTCCTCACCCGAAACACGGAGTGCGACACCCTCATCATCAAGTAGCGCCCGGCGACCCCTCACGCCGGGGCAGCGCACCCGGCAAGACCCCCACGCCCCGCAGCGTCCCCCGCGCTGCGGGGCGCCTTTCGTGCGGCCGCGCCGGCCCGAGTCGTGCAGAAACGGTGATTGGGTCACATAAACCGTAAAATGGAAAGGCTGCTATGTTTGACAGCCCCCTCGGGGGACCGCGAACGTGGAGGTTTGTTCTTGTCGTCAGAGACTACATCGCGCGGGCGGCGCGCCCGAGCGCTCGTGACCGTCGGCCTCGCCGGCCTGCTCGCGACCGTTCCCACGCTGCCCATGACGGCCCTGGCAGACACCGCCGCCGAGCTCCAGAGCGCCCAGCAGGCGGTCCAGGAGGCCAACCAGGCCTGCGAGCAGGCGGACGCGCGCGTCGAGGAGCTCGACGCGCAGATCGAGGCCAACCAGGACCGCATCGACGACATCGAGGCCCAGCTCCCCGAGGCGCAGGACCGCGCGACCGACTCGCTGCGCACGCTCTACAAGATGCAGCAGGGCTCCGGGAGCCTCGTCGAGCTGCTCCTCTCCGCCGACAACTTCTACGAGCTCGTCTCCACGATCCAGTACCTCGACGTGATCCAGTCCCGCAACTCCGAGGCCGTGAGCGAGCTCGTCTCGCTGACCGACGAGCTGGCTCTCACCCAGGCGAGCCTCAACGCCCAGATGGACGAGGCCGAGGCCGAGAAGCAGCGCGCCGACGAGGCCCGCGACGAGGCCGAGGAGGCTCGCGACCAGCTCAAGGCCAAGATCGCCGCACAGGCTGCGGCCGAGGCGGCGGCCCGCAAGGCCGCCATCGAGGCCGCCCAGCGCGCCGCGGAGCTCGCGGCCCAAAGCGAGCAGCAGACGCCGACCTTCACCACCGAGTCCGGCAACGACGCGACGGTCGAGGTCCCCGACCTGCCCGACCCCGACCTGCCCGATCCCGACATCGTGGTGCCGGGCAGCGACAAGGACGCCTTCGTCTCCGAGTGGTCCGCGCGCATCGACGCCTACCTCGCCGGCTCTCCGCTCGCCGGCCAGGGCACGACCTTCGCCGAGGCCGCCTGGGAGTACGGCTGCGACCCGCGCCTCTCCCCCGCCATCTCCACCGTCGAGAGCTCGACGGGCCGCGTGTGCTTCCTCCCCCACAACGCCTGGGGCTGGGGCAGCTCCAGCTGGAGCAGCTGGGAGGAGGCCATCTGGGCGCACGTCGCCGGCCTCGCCGCGGGCTACGGCGGCCAGCTCACCTACGCCGGCGCGCAGAAGTACTGCCCGCCCAACGCCGACGCCTGGTACGCGAGCGTCCTCGCCAACATGCTGAGCATCTAGCGTTACCGGCCTCTCTCTCGGTTTCGCGCAAGACCTGTCATACGCACGACTCCCGTCGCCGCCTCCTCGTCTCGAGGGGCGGCGACGGTGCGTAATGGGCGCCGCCCGTCGCAAAGGCCGGGCACCTCCGCGCGTCCCGGGCAAGGCGGCGGGAGCGCCCTACGCCGTGAGGTACACCATGGCGATGATCAGCGCAAAGCCCACGATCTCTGCGGGCGAGAAGGACGTGCCCAGCCAGGCGACGGTGGCGATCGTCGCCGTGACGGGCTCGATGGTGCCGAGCAGGCTCGCGCGCATGGACCCGGCGTCCTTCACGCCCTGCAGGTAGAGGGCGTACGCGCCGAAGGTCCCCACCACCACGCACGCGGCGAGCACCGCCACCGCCACGCCGTCGAGCGCCGGCATGTGCTCCCAGGGCCGGTAGATCGCCGAGAGGATGACGCCCGAGCACAGAAACGCCAGGCCGTTCACCGTGAAGTTGCCCCAGCGCGCCATCGGCGCGGCGGGCAGGATCGAGAGGCACGCCGCCGCGGCGGCGCAGGCGAGCCCCCAGAACAGGCCCTGGGGCGGGAGGTTGAGCTGCCCGGGATTGCCTCCCGTTGCCACGAGGTAGGTCCCCGCCAGCGCGAGCACCACGCCGAGCGCCTCGCGCCGGCGCGGGCCCCGGCGCATCTTGACGCACACGTAGCAGAGAACGAGCACCATGCCCAGGCTCTGCATGATCGTGGCGGTGGCCGAGTTGGTCCAGTCGATGGCCTCGAGGTAGGCCACCTGCGAGAAGAGGATCGCGCCCAGGCTCACGCCGAGGATGGCGAGCAGGTCGCGCGGGCTTCTCCACACGCCCCGCAGCTGCTCGCGGCCGCGAGACGTCGCCGCGGCCGCAGCGAGGAAGAGCCAGCAGGCCGTGAGCTCGCGCAGGCAGACGAGCCAGAGGGGGTCGATGGCATAGGCGTCCATGAGCCACTTGGAGACGGTCCCGTTGAGGCCCCAGAAGGTGCCGCCCACGAGCGTGGCCACGATGCCGCGGCGGATGCGACGGCGACGCTCGGCGTCATGCCCGGGCGCCTGGCCCTTCTCGGCGTCTGCCACGGTAAGCTCGCTCTTCTCGACCACAGATCCTCCCCCACTCGCAACGGCCCGCGATAGCCTACCACATGCGTGACAGAACCTCCGAGGCGTCTGTCACATGGGGTATGCTAGGCAGCGAGAAAGCACGACCACAAGGAGCCCTCATGTCCCAGAAGAACCGCTTTGCTGCCCCGGACCCCGCGCTCGCCACGGGCACGACCCACGCCGGCTTCACCGTCACGCGCGTGGAGGCGCTGCCCGAGATATCCGGGCAGGCCTACCTCATGCGCCACGACGCCACCGGCGCCCGGGCGCTGTGGCTCGCCTGCGCGGACACCAACCGTGCCTTCGCCATCTCGTTCAAGACGCCGCCGGCGGACGACACGGGCGTCTTCCACATCCTCGAGCACTCGGTGCTCTGCGGCTCCGAGCGCTACCCGGTGAAGGAGCCCTTCGTCAACCTGCTCAAGACGAGCATGCAGACCTTCCTCAACGCCATGACCTTCCCGGACAAGACCATGTACCCGGTGGCCTCCACCAACGTGGCCGACCTCGAGAACCTCATGGGCGTCTACCTGGACGCGGTGCTGCACCCCGCGATCTACGACCGTCCGCGCATCTTCGAGCAGGAGGGCTGGCACCTCGAGGCGGACGCCGACCGCGCGCTCTCCTACAACGGCGTGGTCTTCAACGAGATGAAGGGCGCCCTCTCCGATCCCGACGACGTCCTCTACCAGGAGCTGGGTCGGGCGCTCTTCCCGGACACCTGCTACGGCCACGAGTCGGGCGGCAACCCGCGCGCCATCCCCACGCTCACCTACGAGGCCTTCCTCGACAGCCACGCGCGCCACTACGCGCTAGCCAACAGCTACACCGTCCTCTACGGCGACCTCGACATCGACCGCGAGCTCGCCTTCATCGACGAGCGCTTCCGCGGGGCGGCGGAGCGTGGGGCCGGGGCGCCCAACCCCCTCGCGCCCCAGGCTCCCGTGCGCGCGGAGCGGCGCGTCGTGCCCATGGCCACCGCCCCGAGCAACTCATCGATCGGCCTCGCCTACGTGCTGGGCACCGCTGCCGACCGCACGCGCGTGCTGGCCACAGACGTGCTGCTCGACGCCCTCTGCGGCTCCAACGAGGCGCCGCTCAAGCGCGCCGTCCTCGACGCGGGGCTGGCCGACGACTTCTCCGCGATGCTCGCCGACGGCGTGCTCCAGCCCCAGGCCCTCTTCTTCCTGCGGGGCCTGCGCCCCGGGGCCGGCGAGAGGTTCCGCGCCCTCGTCGAGTCCACGTGCGCCGAGCTCGCCGAGGACGGCATCCCGCGCGCCAAGCTCGAGGCCGCGCTCGCCCAGGCGGAGTTCAACCTGCGCGAGGGCGACTGGGGCGGCTACCCCGACGGCATCGCGCTCTCGATGCTCGCGATGTCGGGCTGGCTCTATGACGACGACCGCCCCCTCGACTACCTGCGCTACGAGGACGCCCTTGCCGAGCTCAAGCGCGGCCTCGACGAGGGCTACTTCGAGCGGCTGCTGCGCGAGCTCGTCTGCGAGAGCGCGCACTGCGCCGAGGTCGAGATCGCGCCCGTCGAGGGGGGCGACGCCGCCGAGGAGGAGGCCGAGCTCGCGGCCCTGCGCGCGGGCATGAGCGAGCAGGACGTCGAGGCCGTGCGCGCCGAGGTGGCCGCGCTGCGTGAGGAGCAGGAGGCCCCGGACGCGCCCGAGGCGCTCGCGACGCTGCCACGCCTGGGCGTGGCCGACGTGGAGCCGCCGGCGCCGGAGCCCGCCGCGCTCGAGACGGATGCACCGCTGCCCTGCATCGCCCACGAGCTCGACACCCACGGCATCGCCTACGTCTACCACTACTTCGACCTGCGCCGGCTCGACTTTGACGACCTGCCCTACGTGGGCGTGCTCACCGACCTGCTCGGCAAGCTCGACACCGAATGGCACACGGCCTCCGACCTCGACACCGCCATCGAGACCAACCTCGGCGGGCTCGGCTTCTTCACCGAGACCTACGCCCGCGACACCGACCTCGCCTACGCCGCCCCCACGCTCGTGGTGGGCGCCTCCGCCCTCTCCGAGAAGGTCGACGCGCTCGCCACGCTGCCCTCGGAGGTCTGGGGCACCACGCGCTTCGACGACCTCGCCCGCGTCCGCGACATCCTCACGCAGCGCCGGGTGGCGCTCGAGCAGTACTTCGTGAGCTCGGGCCACACCGCGGCTGCCGCACGGGCAAACGCGTACTTCTCGTCCGCCGCCGTGGCATCGAGCGCGATGGCGGGGCTCGACTACTACCTCTTCCTGCGCGAGCTCCTGGACGGTTGGGAGGAGCGGGCCAGCGCGCTGCCGGAGCGGCTCTCCGCGCTCGCGGCGCGCGTCTTCACCGCCGACGCCGTCACGGTGAGCTTCACCGGAACCGCCGAGGATCGCGAGCGCTTCTGGGCGACGGGCGGCACGCTCGGGCTCGCGCCCTCCGAGGACGCCGGGCAGCGCCTGGTCGTGCCCGCGCCCGTGCCGAGAAACGAGGCCTTCCTCATCCCCTCCGACGTGAGCTACGTGGTCCGCGGCAACGGTCGCAGCGAGGCGGACGCCGGGACCATCGGGTGCTGGCAGGTCGCCACGCGCGCCCTCTCCTACGACTATCTCTGGAACGAGGTGCGCGTGAAGGGCGGCGCCTACGGCTGCGGGTTCCGCCGCACGAGCGAGGGCCTGAGCGGCTTCTGGAGCTTCCGCGACCCGTCCGTGGACGCGACGCTCGCGCGCTACGACGGCGCGGCGGCGTGGCTCGCCGCGTGGGACGGCTCGCCCGAGGAGCTCGAGGGCTACGTCGTGGCCACCGTCGCCGCGCACGACGCGCCGGTCAAGCCCCGTCAGCTGGCGCGCCGCCAGGACGTGGCGCGCTTCGGGGGCAAGCCGGCCGGCTGGCGCGACGCCGTGCGCGCCGAGGAGCTCGCCACGACCCCCGACGACGTCCGCGCCCTCGCGGCGGCGCTCGCCGACGAGCGTGCCGCGCGCGGGGTCTGCGTCTTCGGCGGCCGCGACGCCGTCGAGGCGAGCGACGTGGCCTTCGACGCCGTGACCGAGCTCGTCCGATGATACGAAGGGACAGTCCCTTCGTATCACTGCTCGTGACCGCGGGACTGCTCGCAGCCGCCACGGCCGCGGGCGCGCTGCTGCGCGCCGCGGGCCTTCAGGAGGCCACGGTCGTCGTCACCTATGTGCTCGCCGTCATCGGGGTGGCGCTCGCCACCCCGGGCGGCCCCTGGTGCCTGATCGCCGCCGCGCTCTCCGTCCTCGCCTTCAACTTCTTCTTCGCCGCGCCCACGCTCTCGCTCGCGGCCCTCGACCCCGCGATGCCGGGGACCTTCGCGGTCATGTTCGTCGTCGCGCTGCTCGCCGGCCACGTCGCCGCGCGGCTGCGCCTCCAGGCCCGCGCCGCCGAGGCCGCCCGCCTCCAGGCGCAGGCCCTCCTGGACCTGAGCGGGCGGCTCCAGGACTGCACCGCCCCCGACGACGTGGTGGCCGCGATGGCGAGAAGCGCGGCGGAGCTGCTCGGCCGCTCGTTTGTCTGGTATCCCGCCCGCGGCGACGCGCGCTCCCTCGGCGACCGCGCCGCCTTCCCCTTCCCGACCGGGGCGACCGTGGCGGACGAGCGCACCGTCGCCCTGCGGGCGCTCGCCAACGGGAGCCCGACCGGCGCCTCGACGGAGGCCTTCGGCTCCGCCGCGGGCCTCTACCTGCCCGTAGGCCCGTCAGCCGCGCCGCGGGGCGTGGCGGGCATCCTGCCTGCCGCCGACCTCTCCCCCGAGCAGCTCAAGCTCTGGCGCTCGGTCTGCGGCCTCGCGGCGCTCGCCCTCGACCGCGTGGCGGCGCTCAGGGCCCGCGAGGAGGCCGCCGTCCGCATCCGCGAGGAGCGGACCCGCGCGGACCTGCTACGCTCGATCTCCCACGATCTGCGCACGCCCCTCACCTCGATCTCAGGCAATGCCGACGTCCTTCTCGACGCCGGAGCCGCCCTCGACGCCGGCACGCGCCGGCAGCTGCTGGCCACCATCCGCGACGACGCCTCCTGGCTGCGCGCCACCGTTGAGAACCTCCTCACCGTCACGCGCCTCGAGGAGGGCGGCGTGCGCCCGCAGGCGGACGCGGAGCTCGTGGACGACCTCGTCGAGGAGGCGCTGCGCCACGCCGCCGGCGACGCCGGCCACGTCGTGACCTTCGAGGCGCCGCCGGAGCCCCTGCTCGTTCGCGTCGACCCCGCCCTCGCGGTCCAGGCGCTCGTCAACCTCGTCAACAACGCCGTCGCGCACACGCCTGCGGGCAGCCGCGTCACGGTCCACGCCGCGCGCGAGGGCGCCCAGGTGAGCATCATCGTGGCCGATGACGGGCCGGGCATCCCGGATGCCGAGAAGGACCGCGTCTTCGAGGCGTTCCACACCTCCGGCGGCGCGCTCGCGGACGGAACGCGCAGCGTCGGCCTGGGCCTCTCGGTCTGCCGTGCCGTCGCGCGGGCCCACGGGGGTACCATCACGGTGCGCGACAACATGCCGCACGGAGCGGTCTTCTCCCTCACCCTGCCCGCCGAGGAGGTCCCCGATGTCTGACGCCCTGCCCGACGCCCCGCTCGTCCTCGTGGTCGAGGACGACGCGCCGATCGCGAGCCTCGTCTGCGCCGCGCTCGACTCCCGCGGCCTGCGCCGCCGCGTCTGCACGACGGCGGCCGAGGCCATCGCCGCCGCGGCCGAGCTCGCGCCGCAGGTGATCCTGCTCGACCTCGGCCTGCCCGACGCCGACGGCATCGAGGTCGTGCGCCGCGTGCGCACCTGGTCGGACGACCTGCCCATCATCGTCGTCTCCGCGCGCGCCGACGACACTGACAAGATCGGCGCGCTCGACGCCGGGGCGGACGACTACCTCGTGAAGCCCTTCTCGGTCGGGGAGCTGCTCGCGCGCGTGCGCGTGGCCCTGCGGCGCGTGGCCCACGGGGCGCCGGCCGAGACCACGACCTTCGAGAACGGGGCGCTCACGATCGACTACGCGGCGGGCGTCGTGCGCGCGGGCGGCGCGGAGCTGCACCTCACGCCGATGGAGTACCGGCTGCTCGTCCTTCTCGCCAGAAACGTCGACAAGGTCCTCACTCACCAGTACCTGCTCGAGCACGCCTGGGGGCCCGGGCAGGTGGGCGACCTCGCGTCGCTGCGCGTTATCATGGCGTCCCTGCGCAAGAAGATCGGGGCGGACCTCGTCCAGACGCACGTGGGCGTGGGCTACCGCATGGTCCGCGCGGAGTAGCGCCGGGCTGGTCCCTTTTGAGGGTATGTACACCGCCCCAGCCCGCCCGTTCTTCTCGGCAGTCGATCTACCAGCGGGTTTGCAAACCGATAAGAACGGCGAGGTGTACACACCCTCAGGGGGTGGTGTACATACCCTCCGAGCCGCGCCGGGGGGCCGCCGGCCGCCTCGCCGCGCCAACCAGCGTCGTTAATGCGGCCTTAACGTCCCAACACCCCCTCTTAACTGCATCTTTATGCTCGCGCTATGGCATTTTGGCCAACTGCCGACACCTCGCGCCCGCCGCCGCCCGCGCGTCCTACCCTCGCGCTGTACGCACGTCTTGGAAGGGGAGGCACGATGGAGGACACGTCCCGGGCGACGCCGGTCGCCGTGCAGCGGCTCACCGCCGACAGGGTCTTCTCGGCGCTCGAGACCTCGCAGGCTGGCCTCACGCAGGAGGAGGCGCAGGCCCGCCAGGCACGGCAGGGCAAGAACCTCATCCAGACCGAGCGAAAGGCCTCGCCGGTCCTAGCGTTTCTCTCGAACTTCACGCACCTGATGGCCATCCTGCTCTGGGCCGCAGGCGCCATCGCCTTTGTGGCGGGGCTGCCCGAGCTGGGCGTGGCCGTGTGGCTCGTGAACGTCATCAACGGCTGCTTCAGCTTCTGGCAGGAGTACCGCGCCGGCAAGGCCACCGACGCCCTCAAGAAGATGCTGCCCTCCTACGCGACCGTCGTCCGCGACGGCCAGGAGCAGAGGATCCTCGCGGAGGACCTCGTTCCCGGCGACGTGATGGTGCTCGCAGAGGGCGACAAGATCTCCGCCGACGCGCGCGTGGTCCGCGCCTCCGACCTGCAGGTCAACCAGTCCACGCTCACCGGGGAGTCCAACCCCGTGCGCAAGACCTCCGACGCCGTGCTGGAGGAGGACCTCACCCAGGCCGAGACGCCCAACCTCATCTTCGCGGGCACGTCGGTCTCCGAGGGCACCGGGCGCGCCGTGGTCACGCGCATCGGCATGGACACGGAGTTTGGCAAGATCGCCCACCTCACGCAGAACATGCAGGAGGCCGAGAGCCCCCTACAGCTGCAGCTCAACCGCACCACCAAGCAGATCACGATCTTCGCGACCTGCATGGGCGTGGGCTTCTTCCTGCTCGATGCCCTGTTCGTGAAGAGCGAGTTCGCCGTTGCGTTCATCTTCTCCCTGGGCATGATCGTGGCCTTCATCCCCGAGGGGCTGCTCCCCACGGTCACGCTCTCGCTCGCCATGGCGGTGCAGCGCATGAGCAGGAGAAACGCCCTCGTGAAGAAGCTCAACTCCGTGGAGACCCTGGGCTCGTGCTCGGTCATCTGCACGGACAAGACGGGCACGCTCACGCAGAACGAGATGACGGTGAACCACCTCTGGACCGCGAGCCACGAGTACGAGGTCACCGGCGTGGGCTACGCGCCCGAGGGCGCCGTCCGCCTGGGCGAGAAGGACGTGGACGCCCATGCCGACGACGACCTGCGGCTGCTCGTGACGGGCGGGGCGCTGTGCTCCAACGCGCGCCTGCTGCCGCCCGAGGAGGAGGGCGGGCGCTACACCGTGCTGGGCGACCCAACCGAGGCGTGCCTGCTCGTTGCCGCGCAGAAGGCCGGCATCGAGCCCTCCGAGCAGGAGGCGGCGTGGCCCCGCGTGCGCGAGCTTCCCTTTGAGAGCCGCCGCAAGCGCATGACGACGATTCACCAGCTCTCCGAGCCGCTCGACGGAGCCCGGCGCGTGGCATTTGTGAAGGGCGCCCCCAACGAGGTCGTGCGCCTCTCAACCCGCGTGCGCGTCGACGGCGAGCCCGAGGCCATGACCGACGAGCTCAGAAACAAGATCATGGCGGCCAACGACGCCTACGCCGCCGACGGCCTGCGCGTGCTTGCCGTGGCGTACCGCCCCCTTGCCGCGGACGACCCGAGCGTGCCGCGCTCCATGAGCGAGTACTCGCCCGAGACCATCGAGCGCGACCTCACGTTCGTGGGCCTCGAGGTCATGCAGGACCCGCCGCGCCCGGAGGTCGCCGCGGCCGTGGAGCAGTGCCGCCGCGCCGGCATTCGCGTAATCATGATCACGGGCGACTACGGCCTCACCGCGGTCTCCATCGCCCGCAAGATCGGCATCGTGCGCGGCGAGCACCCGCGGGTGTTCTCTGGCGTGGAGCTCGAGCGCACGAGCGACGACGAGCTCAAGGAGGCCCTGCGCGGCGAGGTGGTCTTTGCCCGCATGGCGCCCGAGCAGAAGCTGCGCGTGGTAGAGAACCTCCAGCAGATGGGCGAGATCGTGGCCGTCACCGGCGACGGCGTGAACGACTCCCCCGCCCTCAAGAAGGCCGACATCGGCGTGGCCATGGGCATAACGGGCACCGACGTCGCCAAGGAGGCCGCGGACATGGTGCTCACCGACGACAACTTCGCTTCGATCGTGCACGCCATCGAGGAGGGCCGCGCGGTCTACGCCAACATCCGCAAGTTCATGCTCTACATCCTGAACTCCAACATGCCCGAGGCCGTTCCCTCGGCCGTCTACCTGCTCTCGGGGGGCGCCGTACCGCTGCCGCTCACCACGATGCAGATCCTCACGATCGACCTGGGCACCGACATGCTGCCGGCGCTGGGCCTGGGCTGCGAGCCGCCCGAGGACGACGTCATGGACCGCCCGCCGCGCGACCCCAAGGAGCCGCTGCTCACCGGCAGGCTCATGCGCAAGGCCTTCCTCTGGTACGGCCTCATGGGCGGCATCGTCTCCATGGCCGCCTACCTCTTCGCGCAGATCGAGGCCGGCTGGGCACCGGGGCTGGAGATGTTTGGCGTGGGCTCGGACCTCGACCCTGTCTACGTGCGCGCCACGACCATGTGCCTCGCGGCCATCGTGTTTGCCCAGATAGGCCAGGTCCTGAACTGCCGCACCGAGACCGCATCGGTCTTCTCGCGAGGGCTCTTCTCCAACCGCCACATCAACGTGGGCATCGTCTTCGAAATCTGCCTTATCGTGTTCATCACGCTCTTCCCGCCGTTCCAGGCGGTCTTCCACACCAGCCCGCTCGGGGTCTGGGACTACGTCTTCCTCTGCTGCCTGCCGCCGCTCGTGCTGGCAGTCGAGGAGGCCCGCAAGGCCCTGTTCCGTCAGATCAGGCGTCGCCGCGCGCCGCGCGCGGTCGCCGAGGGAAGGTAGGTCATCATGAACGTCATCGTTGTGGGCGCCGGTCACATGGGGCGAGGCCTCGCCGAGAGGCTCTGCCGCCAGGGACACGAGGTAACCGTCATCGACCGCGACCCCGAGGAGCTCGAGGCGCTGGGCGAGGACTTTGCCGGGAGGCGCGTGACGGGCGTCGGCTTTGACCGCGACGTCCTCGCGGACGCGGGCATCGACCGCGCGAGCGCCGTCATCGCCTGCACCTCGTCCGACGAGGCCAACATCGTCATCGCCCGCGTGGCGCGCGACACCTACCGCGTCCCCCGCGTCATCGCCCGCCTCTACGACATCAGCAAGGCCGAGGCCTACCGCCGCCTGGGCATCCAGACCATCTCGACCACCGACTGGGGCATCCGCCACGCCTGCGAGTTGCTCACCTACCAGGAGATGGACACGGTCCTAGAGGTGGGCTCCGGGGACGTGCAGCTCGTGCGCAGCGACGTGGCTGCCCTCCTGGAGGGCCGCCCCGTGCGGGAGGTCACGGCCATCGGCGAGGTCGAGGTCGTGGCGGTCTCGCGCAACAACGAGACCTTCATCCCCACGCTGGGGACCGTGCTCGAGCACGGCGACGTGATCTATGCCGCCGTGGCATCGAGCGCCTCGGCCAAGTTCCGCTATATGATCGGCAAGAGCGAGTAGGAGGTCACCATGGACATCATCATAGTTGGCGGCGGCAAGACCGGCACCTACCTCGCGTCTCTGCTCGCCGAGGACGGCTACCGCATCCGCATCATCGAGAGCCGAAAGGACCACGTGGCGCGGCTGCGCGCGCAGTTTGGCGAGCGCGACGTGATCCTGGGCAACGGCGCGGACCCCATCATGCTGGAGCGCGCCGGAATCCTCCACGCAGACGTCGTCGTTGCGGCGACGGGCTCCGACGAGGTCAACCTCGTGGTCTCCACGCTGGCCAAGATGGAGTACAGCGTCGGCCGCGTGGTGGCGCGCGTGAACAACCCGGTCAACGCCTGGATGTTCAACGAGGGCATGGGCGTGGACGTGGGCATCAACCAGGCCGAGCTTCTGGCCCGCTCCGTGCAGGAGGGGCTCGATCTGCGCGACGTCTTCACGATTCTGCGCCTGGGCAAGGACGGCCACGCCGTCGTGCGCGTGGAGGTGCGCCCCGGGTCGCGCGTGGTGGGCGAGGCCCTGCGCGACGTCGAGCTGCCCGGATCGACCATCCTCGTGGCCGTAGACAGGGACGGGGACATCATCGTCCCCAAGGGCGACACACGCTTCGTCGCGGGCGACAAGATCATCGCCTTCACCGACGCCGCGGGGCGCGAGCGACTGCACCGCGCGTTCGCGTAGGCTGCGGACGAAGCCCTTTTGAGGGTATGTACACCGTCTCTTTAGGGTATGTACACCCCGCCGTTCTTATCGGCTTGCAAATTCGCTGGTAGATGGTCTGCCGAGAAGAATGGGTGGGCTGGGACGGTGTACATACCCTCAGAGCGACCAGCGCTGCTCGCGCGCTAGACGAGCAGGTCCTCGAGGTTGAGCTTGGGCACGCAGTGGGTGCCGTCGGCCTCGCGCCAGTAGGTCAGGCCGTGCTCGGTGTCCGGGCCCTCGAGCACGACGCGCTCCCCGCGCCCGCCCACCGCGAGCACGAGCGCCGGCACGAGGCCCTCGGGAAGCGCGAGCTCGTCGGCGAGCCCGGCATCGAAGCTGCGCAGCATGCAGCAGCCAAGTCCGCGCGCGCAGGCGGCGAGCGCCATGGTCTGCGCCGCGATGCCCACGTCGATGAGGCGGATGGGGTTGTCGGCTAGCTCGGCGGGCAGGCAGATCACCACGTAGCCGTGCGGGCGCTCGCCCTCGGCCGGGCCGTCCCAGTCCTTGTAGAGCGCCGCCCAGCGCAGGTGCGGGAAGACCGCGTCGCACGCGTCCTTCTCGCCCACCACGCGAAAGCGCAGCAGCTGCATGTTGTTGCCGCACGGGGCCAGGCGCGCCGCGTCCACGAGGCCCGAGAGCACGGTCTGCCCCACGCGCTTGTCGCTGAAGCGCCGATAGGTGCGCGACGCCGCCACCAGGTCCTGGAACTCCATTCCGTTCATGTGACTCCCCTCTCCACTGGTTATGCCAATTGGGGACGTGTTTTTTCGTGCAGACCGTTTGGGACAGGTCTCCCCTCGCGGAAGCCAAACCTGTCCCTTTTCGTCTGCACGAAAAAACACGTCCCCTTTTTACAGAAGGCCGAGGCGGACGCAGGCGTTCCAGAAGCCGTCGGCGTCGATGTGGTCGGTCACGTAGGTGGCCGCCGCCTTGGCCTCGGCCCCGCCGTTGCCCATGGCCACCGAGGTGCCCACGGCCCCGAACATGTCGACGTCGTTGCCGCCGTCGCCAAACGCCACGCACTCCTCGGGCGCCAGCCCCAGCGCGTCCATGAGGATGCGAACGCCGGCGTCCTTGCCGCCCTCGACGGGCATGACGTCGCAGAAGATGTCGCTCCAGCGGGTGCACTTGCAGCGGCGCGTGCCGTTGAGGATCAGGTGCTCCTCCCCCGGGGCGAGAAACGCGTTGAGCTGGTAGACCTCGTTCTCGAGCGCCCACGCCACGTCACCCGGCTCGTAGTGGTTGTGCGTGAGCTCGATCATGGCCTGCACGCGATCGTCCATGACGTTGACGTACATGCGCTCGCGCTCCATGAACAGGCAGCTGTAGAGCCCGGAGCGCACCTGCTCCACCACGGCGCGCACGTCCGCGCGGTCGAGCGGGTTGGAGTGGACGGTGCGCCCGCCAACCTCGACGAGCTGCCCGTTGAAGGTGACAAAGCCGCCAAAGTCCGTGAGGTCGATCTTGTCCAGCAGGTAGCTCGTGCGCCCCGTGGCAAGAAGCGGCATGACGCCGTTCTCCGCCAGGCGCCGGATGGCCTCGCGCGTGGAGGCGGGCTCACAGTTCTGGCCCAGGCTGAGCGTGGTGCCGTCCACGTCGAGAAGGACGGCGCGGACCTTGGCGGGGGTGGACCAGCTGCCGGGCACGACCGGCGCGGCCTCGAGGCTCTTCTCGTCCATGAGCGCCCCCTAAAGCCCGGAGGCGGCGATGGCGGCCACGGCCTCGCGCAGGCGCTCGGGCGGCATGACCAGGGCCATGCGCACGTAGCCCTCGCCCGAGGGGCCAAAGCTCGCCCCCGGCGTCACGATCACGCCCGCGCGGTCCATGAGCTCGAGCGAGAAGGGCACGGAGTCCGTGCGGCCGTGCGGCAGGCGCGCCCAGACGAACATCGAGCCGTGGGCGTTGGGACGCTCCCAGCCGATGGCCTCCAGCCCGTCGCAGAGGGCGTCGCGGCGCTCCTGGTAGAGCAGGCGCTGGCGCTCGACGGAGTCGCGCGGACCCGTGAGCGCGGCGATGGCGGCGTCCTGCTCGGGGTAGAACATGCCAAAGTCGACCTGGCCGCGGAGCTTGCGCGCGGCGGCCACCACGTCCGGGCGACCCACCAGGAAGGAGAGACGCGCCCCGGTGACGTTGAAGGACTTGGAGAGCGAGAGGAACTCCACGCCCACCTCGAGCGCGCCCGGATACGAGAGGAACGACCCGCCCGGCTCGCCGTCGAAGACGATGTCGGAGTAGGCGTTGTCGTGAATGACCACGAGGTCGTGGGCGCGAGCGAAGGCGATGGCCTCCTCGTAGACCGCCGGCGTCCCCACCGACCCCACCGGGTTGGCGGGAAGTGACAGGATGAGGTACTTGGCGGCGTCGGCCACCTCGGCCGGGACGTCCGCAAGGTGCGGCAGGAAGTCGTGCTCGGCGGTGAGCGGGTAGTAGAAAGGACGGGCGCCGGCGAGCAGCGTCGCGTTCTGGAAGACGGGGTAGCACGGGTCGGGCACCAGGCCCACCTCGCCGGGGTCGGCGAGCGCCGCGACCACGTGGCCCAGGCCCTCCTGGGTCCCGCGGCAGCTCATGACCATGTCGCGCGTGACGCCGGTCACGCCGAAGCGGCTCTCGTAGTACCCGCAGACGGCATCGAGCAGCTCGTCCTTGTCGTGCAGCGAGTACTTCCAGTTGGCGGGGTCCGCGGCGCTCGCGCGCAGGGCCTCGACCACGTGGGCGGGGGGCTCGAAGTCCGGGGTGCCCACCGAGAGGTCGAAGACCTGCCGACCGGCGGCCTCCAGCTCGCGCCGCCGCACGTTGAGCGCCGCGAACACCTCGTCGCCAAACAGATCGAGCCGCCTTGAGAACTGCATGTGGTCCCTCCCGTGAGCAGGTCGCGCCAGTGATGCCGGACGTCGTCGCGTCCGGCACGTCCACTCTACCCCTTCGCCGCCGCCACGGGACGGCGCCTCCCGCTCACGTTTCCGACCGTTCACAGGGCGGCGAGCGGCAGGCTCAAAAGGAGTCAAGTTTCGGTGGACCCCGCATTAGGAAAAAGCTTTTTGCGGCGGTGCATTTGCTACCTGCCGCGATATGACTTATCAACAGCATTCAGCAGGTTGTTTACAATATGTAGTGTATTTTCACGACCATACCCACTAGAAATTGTGTCATAGTAGCTTCTACCACTTGATACGTCAGACCGGGCGCGTCCTTGCGGGCGCGCCCTTTCATCGGGGAGAAGAGGCCGCAATGAAGATCATCAAGCGCAACGGCTCGGAGGTCACCTTCGACATCTCGAAGATCGAGAACGCCATCCGTGCCGCCAACAATGAGGTGCCCCAGAGCGAGCGCCTCACGGAGCGCGAGGTGAAGTTCGCCTCCCTGAACGTCACCGACGAGTGCATGGAGGCCGGCCACACCGTCACCGTCGAGGAGGTCCAGGACCTCGTCGAGGACCAGCTCATGGCCCTCGACCACTTTGAGGTGGCCCGCAAGTACATCATCTACCGCTACGTGCAGAACCAGAAGCGCCACAAGAACACGACCGACGACAAGATCCTCGCGCTCATCGAGTGCAACAACGAGGAGGTCAAGCAGGAGAACTCCAACAAGAACCCCACGGTGGTCTCCGTCCAGCGCGACTACATGGCCGGCGAGGTCTCCAAGGACCTCACCATGCGCGAGCTGCTCCCCGCCGACATCGTGGAGGCTCACAACGAGGGCATCATCCACTTCCACGACTCTGACTACTTCGCGCAGCACATGCACAACTGCGACCTCATCAACCTCGAGGACATGCTGCAGAACGGCACGGTGATCTCCGGCACGCTCATCGAGCGCCCGCACAGCTTCTCCACCGCCTGCAACATCGCCACGCAGATCATCGCCCAGGTGGCCTCCTGCCAGTACGGCGGCCAGTCCATCTCCCTCACGCACCTCGCGCCCTTCGTGGACGTCTCCCGTCAGAAGATCCGCCGCCAGGTGGAGGCGGAGATGGCCGCCATCGACGCCCACCCCGGCGAGGACAAGATCGCCCAGATCGTCGAGGGTCGCCTGCGCGAGGAGGTCGCCCGCGGCGTGCAGACCATCCAGTACCAGGTGGTCACCCTCATGACGACCAACGGCCAGGCGCCGTTCATCACGGTCTTCATGTACCTCAACGAGGCCAAGAGCGAGCAGGAGAAGGCCGACCTGGCCCTGTGCATCGAGGAGATGCTCAAGCAGCGCTACCAGGGCGTCAAGAACGAGGACGGCGTCTGGATCACCCCCGCCTTCCCCAAGCTCATCTACGTGCTCGAGGAGGACAACGTCCGCGAGGGCACGCCGTACTTCTACCTCACCAAGCTCGCCGCCAAGTGCACGGCCAAGCGCATGGTCCCCGACTACATCTCCGAGAAGAAGATGCGCGAGTTCAAGCTCTCCAAGGGCGAGACCGAGGGCAACGGCGACTGCTACACCTGCATGGGCTGCCGCTCCTTCCTCACGCCGGACCGCTCGGGCAACGGCTACGACAACGTGGCCAACGCCGGCAACTACGAGCCGGGCAAGCCCAAGTACTACGGCCGCTTCAACCAGGGCGTCGTGACCATCAACCTCGTGGACGTGGCCCTCTCCGCGGGGCGCGACATGGACAAGTTCTGGGAGATCTTCGACGAGCGCCTGGAGCTGTGCCACCGCGGCCTGCGCTGCCGTCACGAGCGCCTGCTCGGCACCACCTCGGACGCCGCCCCGATCCTGTGGCAGTACGGCGCCCTCGCGCGCCTCAAGAAGGGCGAGAAGATCGACAAGCTCCTCTACGGCGGCTACTCCACCATCAGCCTCGGCTACGCCGGCCTCTACGAGTGCGTCAAGGCCATGACCGGCCACAGCCACACTGACAAGGAGGCCACGCCGTTCGCCCTGGCCGTCATGCAGCACATGAACGACAAGTGCGCCGAGTGGAAGGCCGCCGAGAACATCGACTACTCGCTCTACGGCACGCCGATCGAGTCCACCACCTACAAGTTCGCCAAGTGCCTGCAGCGCCGCTTTGGCATCGTCCCGGGCATCACGGACAAGGGCTACATCACCAACAGCTACCACGTCCACGTGACCGAGCCGATCGACGCCTTCACCAAGCTCCGCTTTGAGTCCGAGTTCCAGCGCCTCTCCCCCGGCGGCGCCATCTCCTACGTGGAGGTGCCGGACATGCAGGACAACCTCGAGGCCGTCATCTCCGTCATGCAGTACATCTACGACCACATCATGTACGCCGAGCTCAACACCAAGAGCGACTACTGCCAGGTCTGCGGCTACGACGGCGAGATCCAGATCGTCGAGGACGACGGCAAGCTCGTGTGGGAGTGCCCGCACTGCCACAACCGCGACCAGTCCAAGATGAACGTGGCGAGAAGGACGTGCGGCTACATCGGCACCCAGTTCTGGAACCAGGGCCGCACCGAGGAGATCAAGGACCGCGTGCTGCACCTGTAGCATTCTCCCGCGGGACCGGAGGTAAGGCCCCGTGCTCAGACATTCTCGCGCTTCGCGCTGCGAAACTGCGCGCGGGACCTTACCTCCGGTCCCGCGCGCACTGTTATCGGGGTGCGGCACGCGGGCCTTGGCCCGGCGCGTCCCTGCGGTTCTTCTCAGCAAATTGGAGTTGGAATGAACTACGCGAACATCAAGTACTGCGACATCGCAAACGGGCCGGGCGTGCGCACCACGCTCTTCGTCTCCGGGTGCCGCCTGCACTGCCCCAACTGCTTCAACGAGGAGGCATGGGACTTCGAGGCCGGCGAGCCCTTCACGGCAGAGGTGGCCGAGAAGATCATGGACTCGATGGACGTGCCCTACGTGGGCGGCCTCACCATCCTCGGCGGCGAGCCCATGGAGCCGGAGAACCAGGCCGGGCTCGTGGGCTTTCTCGAGGCGGTGCGCGAGCGCTTTGGGGACAGCAAGTCCATCTGGCTCTTCTCGGGGCACACCTGGGACCAGCTGGCGCCCGGCGGCGCGTGGAACCTCGGCGACGTCACGGACCGGCTGCTCGACACGCTGGACGTGCTCGTGGACGGGCCCTTCGTGCAGGACCTCCATGACATCACGCTGCGCTTCCGCGGCTCCTCCAACCAGCGGCTCATCGACGTGCCCGCCACGCTCGAGGCGCCGGCCGACGACGTGGTCTGGTGGGAGGACGAGCCGATCTTCTCCACGCACACGATGTAGGCACGACATGAAGGCAGGTTGTAGAACCCGGAAGAATTGGGCATACTGACCAGAGCAGAGAGGCGGGCACGCGCCCGGACCCGAGGGAGGTGGTTTTCCCATGAGTGACAGTCACAGTCGCAAACACGTAGCACCAAGGTCCATGGGAGAGACGCCTGCCGGTCGGGACGGCTGGCGCCGCCGCGCATAGCGCACGCTCAAGAAGCACTCCCACGGGCTGCCACGAGCGGCCCTTTTCGTATCCCGGGATTGTGAGGTGGCGCCATGCTGCTGGCCACCCTCCTCTCGCGTGCCCTCGCACGCCGCACAAACGTCACCCCGAGCGCGACCCGTCCCGGAGCCGACTGGCTCCGCCACGTGGCGAGCATCTCGCCCGACGAGCTCCTCGCGGAGATCGGGACGCGCGCCTCCGGCCTTACGGAGGAAGAGGTCGCGCAGATGCGCGCCTTCTGGGGAGAGAACAGCCTCGGAGGCACCGAGCGCCCGTCGCTACCGCGGCGCGTGCTTGCCGCGTTCCTCGACCCCTTCACCGGCATTCTCGTGTTCATCGCCGTCGTCTCCGTGCTCACGGACTGGGTCTTCGCGCGGCCGGGCGCGCGCGACCTCACCACGCCCGCCATCATCGCCGTTATGGTGCTGGTCTCGGGCGTGCTGCGCTTCGTTCAGGACGAGCGGAGCAGCGACGCCGCCTCCGCCCTCGCCGAGATGGTCGAGACCACCTGTTGCGTGGAGCGCGCGGAGTCCGGCCGTGTGGAGCTGCCGGTCGACGAGCTCGTCGTGGGAGACGTCGTGCACCTCTCCTCGGGCGACCTCGTTCCGGCGGACCTGCGCCTGATCTTCTCGCGCGACCTCTTTGTGAGCCAGTCTGCGCTCACGGGGGAGTCCGAGAGCGTCGAGAAGCACCGGGAGCTCTCCGCGGGAGACGCCTCCAGCGCCTCCGTCACCGACCTCGATGACCTCGCCTTCCTGGGCAGCAGCGTGATCTCGGGCGCCGCCACGGGCGTGGTGGTGGCAACGGGGGCCGCAACCCTCATCGGCGAGACCGCCTCGGGCCTCGCCTCCGCGGAAGGGCGCGGTCGCACGACCGCTTCGGGAGAGGGCGTCGCCCGCACGAGCCGCCTGCTCGTGGTCCTCATGCTCGTCATGGTGCCGGCGGTGGTTCTCGTGTCCGGCCTCACCAAGGGCAACTGGGTCGACGCCGTGCTCTTCTCGCTCTCCGTGGCCGTGGGGCTCACGCCGGAGATGCTCCCCGTACTCGTGACGTGCTGCCTCGGCAAGGGCGCGGTCGACCTCTCGCGCGACAGGGTCATCGTGAAGAGGCTCGACGCCGTCTCCGACCTCGGGGCCATCGACGTGCTCTGCTGCGACAAGACGGGGACGCTCACCGAGGATCGCGTGGCCCTCGAGCGGCACCTCGACGTGCGGGGCGCGGAGGACCCGGGCGTGCTGCGCGCCGCCTTCGTGAACAGCTTCTTCGGGACGGGCGTCAAGAACCTCATCGACTCGGCCATCCTGCGCCGGGCGCTCGAGCTCGACCCCTCCGTGGAGGAGCTCTGCGAGCGGTACGACCTCGTCGACGAGCTTCCCTTCGACTTCGAGCGCAGGCGCCTCAGCGTCGTGGTGGGCGACGGGACGGGAGAGACGCTCATGATCTGCAAGGGGGCGCTCGAGGAGGTGCTCGACGCCTGCGCCTTCGCAGAGCTGGACGGACGAGCCGTGCCCCTCTCCGCCTCGCTGGCGGACGACGTCACCGCCCGCGCCGAGGTTCTTGCGACCCAGGGCATGCGCGTCCTCGGGGTGGCCCTCAGGGAAAGCCCGGAGGGCGTCGGCAGGCTCACCGTGGCAGACGAGAAGAACATGACGCTCGTTGGGCTTCTCGCGTTTCTCGACCCGCCCAAGGCGAGCGCGGCCGAGGCGGTGGCGGCGCTCGCGGAGCACGGAGTCGAGACCAAGGTCCTCACCGGAGACTCCCCGCGCGTGGCGGCGCACGTGTGCGGCGCGATCGGCATCCCCGCGGGTGACGTGCTCACGGGCTCCGAGGTCGAGGCTCTTGACGACGAGGCGCTCGCCCGCCGCCTGCGGGATGTCTCGGTCCTCGCCAAGCTCTCGCCCTCCCAGAAGGCGCGGGTGGTGAGCGTCCTCAGGGGCGAGGGGCGCTCCGTGGGCTTCATGGGCGACGGGGTGAACGACGCCGCGGCGATGGCGGCCTCCGACTGCGGAATCTCCGTCGACTCCGCCGTGGACGTGGCCCGCGAGGCGGCTGACCTCATCCTGTTGGAGAAGGACCTCCTCGTACTTGAGCACGGGATCGTCTGCGGCCGCCGGACCCTCGCCAACATGACCAAGTACGTGAAGATGACCGTGAGCTCCAACTTTGGCAACATCTTCTCCGTGCTGGCCGCCTCGCTGCTGCTGCCCTTCCTCCCCATGAGCGCGGTCCAGCTCCTGCTCCTCAACCTGGTGTACGACCTCACCTGCACCGCGATACCCTGGGACAGCGTCGACGACGAGCTGGTTCGCGCCCCGCGCAGGTGGGACAGCGCCTCCATCCGCCGCTTCATGGTCGCCCTGGGTCCCGTGAGCTCCGTCTTCGACCTCCTCACGTTTGCCGCCCTCTTCTTCGTGGTGTGCCCCGGCGTCGCGGGCGGTCCCTGGGGCGCCCTCGGCGATGCCGGACGGACTCTCTTTGTGGCGACGTTCCAGGCAGGCTGGCTCGTCGAGAGCATGTGGACGCAGACGCTGGCGGTCCACCTCGTCCGAACGCAGCGCGTTCCGTTTGTTGAGAGCCGGGCGTCGGCTCAGCTCGCCGCCCTCGGCGCGGCGGGCGTCGCGCTCGTGACGGCGCTGCCGTTCACGCCGCTCGGCGCGGCGCTCGACCTCGCACCGCTGCCCCTCTCATACTTCGCGCTGCTCACGGCAATCGTCGCCCTCTACGCGGCGGCGCTCCTGGTCGTCCGCCGGCGCTTCGTCCGCCGCAACGGGACGCTGCTGTAGGCCCCCTTGTGTGACGATTAGGCGTGACAATTAGGACAGGTGACAGTTGGGGCGGGTGACAATTAGGACAGGTTAAATTGTCACACAGCAGAACGTGTGACAATTTAACCTGTCCTAATTGTCACCCCTAACTGTCACGCCCCGAGAGGATGCCCATGACCGTGCTCGACACCAGCGTGCCCCACGTCCCCGTGCTCATGGTGCTCGGGGACCACGAGCCGCCCGCCGACGTCGCGCTGCCGGCAGGCTATCGCTTCGCGACCTGGGAGCCGCGCTTCCGCGAGCCGTGGGTGCGGCTGCACGTTCTTCTCGGCCAGCTGCCCTCCTTCGAGGAGGGGCTCGCCTACTTCGAGCAAACCTACGAGACGGACCCCGAGGCGCTCGAGCGCCAGATGATTCTCGTGGTGGACGAGAAGGACGAGCTTGCCGGCACGAGCTCGCTGTGGCGGGGCGACCACTTCGGCGAGCCGCGCCTGCGCGTGCACTGGGTGGGCGTGGACCCGGCCCACCAGCGCCGCGGCCTGGCCCGTGCGCTCATGCTCCGGACCATCCGCCTCTTTGACGAGCTCGTGCCCTCGGGCGAGCCGCCGCTTTACCTCACCACGCAGACGGAGAGCTGGCCGGCGTGCGGCATGTACCTCAAGCTGGGCTTTGTTCCCTATGTGGGCCCCATGCCGACTGGCTTTGCCGCAGAGCCGGCGACGTTTGGCGAGAAAAACGACGAGGCGTGGCGCATCATCCGCGAGAAGCTCGAGGAGAGCGGCCGCCCGCGGCCGAAAGCGCGCCGCTGACGGATTGCCCGCGCCGGCTCGACGTTGCGCGACCCTCCCGACCTCGGCTCGCAGCTCCGCGTCTGCCGTGAGGCGGACGGCGGGAACGCACAAGCTGCTAGCCTCCTTCGAACCCGATCGAAGGAGGTCCCATGAGCTTGCACTGGCAGACGCCAAACGGCCCCGTGACGGCCGTCTACGTCCCCTACTCCCACATGGACGACGATGACGCACGTCTTTTCTACGACACCATCAACGCGCTGCTCGTCTACGCCAACGAGCGGCTGGGCATCGTGGACCCCGGCGCCCTGCGCGAGCGGAAGGGGGCTCCGTGCATGCTCTACGAGCACGGCGGGCAGGTCGCGGACATGCTCTGGAGAAACCGCTGGCTCGTTGACGACTTCGTGCGCGACAATCCCCTGCACCTGAGCCAGGAGCAGCTCGACTGCGCGCGTCCCTGGCGCTGGGCGCTGCGCGACATGTTCACCGTCGTACAGGCCAACGAGGACAGCGTGCTGTACATGAACCGAACCCACCTCTTTACGGTGGGCGCGAGCCAGGACCCGGCGGACAGCCACGTGCACCACATCCCCTCGCTCATGCTCCTCACGCTGCTGCCCTTCAAGGGAGGCATCGTGACGAGCGGCATGACGATCCACCTCTCCCAGGAACCGGCAAGCTGGGCCGTCCCCCTCATTGCCCAACAGGCAAAGGAGCTGGCCGAGCGCACCGTCATAGCAGCGTCCGGCCAGCTCATAGCCTATGGTCGAAGGATCTCCGACGACGAGAACCTCGTGACGGAGCGCTTTCAGAGAGAGGTTGACCGGGGCTTTGCCAGCGGCCTGCTCCTGTAGGGGAACCGATCGGGGCACCGTCTGGGATGCCCCGATCGATCGTCAGCAGAAGACGTGCTCCTCCAGACGACCAAAGGCCTCCTGCACGCGCGAGAGCGGCAGCGCGAGGTTCATGCGGATGTGGCACGGCCCGTGGAAGGCGCGGCCGTCCTGCCAGCAGACGCCCACGCGGTGCCCCGCGCCCAGGACCTCGTCGATCGTGCGCCCGCTCCGCGCGCACCACTCCGTGCAGTCGAGGAAGAGCATGTAGGTGCCCTGGGGACGGAAGACGCTCACGCCGGGCAGGCGGCTCTCGATGAAGTCGCACGCCCAGTCGACGTTGCCGGCGATGACCTGGTTGAGCTCGTCTGCCCAGACGCGGCCCTCGGGGCCGTACGCGCCGATGAGCGCGTGCTGCGAGAGGACGTTCATGCTGTTGTAGTGCGTCTTCTTGGCCTTGGTGGTCACGCGGTCGCGCAGGTAGTCATCATAGATGACGTGATAGCTGCCGATGAGGCCGGCGAGGTTGAAGGTCTTGGACGGGGCGTAGAGCGCGATGGTGCGCCGGCGAGCGTCGTCGGAGACGGACTGGGTGGGGATGTGCGTGACGCCCGGCCGCACGATGTCGGACCAGATCTCGTCGGAGATGACCACGCAGTCGTGGGCGGCGTAGAGCTCCATGGCGCGCTCGATCTCCCAGCGCTCCCAGACGCGGCCGCAGGGGTTGTGCGGCGAGCAGAAGATGGCCACGTGGATACGCTCCTCGGCGAGGCGGCGCTCCATGTCCTCATAGTCCATGCGCCAGACGCCGTCCGCATCGCGCACGAGCGGCGAGTGCACGATCTTGAAGCCGTTGTCCTCGAGACTGTGCGTGAAGCCCACGTAGGTGGGGCTGTGCACGAGCACCGGGTCACCGGGCGCGGCAAACGCCGTGAGGGCGGAGACCACGCCTCCCAGAACGCCGTTCTGGTAGCCGATGTGCTCCGGAAGCAGTTCGCCCACGCCCTTGCGGTCGCGATGCCAGTCGATGATGGCCTGGTAGTAGGCGTCGCTCGGGCTGAAGTAGCCAAACGTGGGATACTGCAGGCGATCTTTGATCGCACGGATGATCGAGGGGGCAACGGGGAAGTTCATGTCGGCCACCCACATGGGGATGGCGTCAAAGCCGGCGTCCGGCGCGGGATATCCCGAACCGGGCGCTCCGATGGCATCGACGGCGAGCGCATCGTGGCCCGCGCGGTCCAAGATGGTGGTGAAGTCGTAGGTCATGGCGGTCCTCTCGTCGCGAGTTCAACACGTTAGGATACTCGGTCTCATCGGGCTCCGCACCGTGCGGCGGCGAATCGGCCGTCGTCGCTGCAAAACGAGCCTTGAGTCCATATTCCACGCCCGGCCAAAGCAAAACCCGTCTTCGATCCATGCTATTTCGACATGTTTGGCCACGACAGAAGGTGTCCCCGAAACGTCGGTCAAGAAGATCCGCAGGTAGATTGAATATCAAGAATCTAAGTTTATTTTTGGCAGGGTTTTGTCGCCAATCTTCATGGATCGAAGGCGACTTTTGTTCCCGGCGCACCAGAGATATGGATTGGAGGCAGCTTTTGCAGCTGCGATTCCCGTCTGGGCCATGCCGAAGACAGCCACGGACGTCACGCACCTTCCGCCGGAATGTCCACCGACAGAAAGGAGGCCCAGGAGGTCCGCCGCGAGTTCTTGCCGCGTCCTTCACGGCAAGCTGTCTGAGCGCCGGATCTCCTGGGCCCCCTAGCCTGGAGCGTCTAGCCCAGGGCCTCCACTATCTTGTCACCCATCGCGGCTGTGCCGAGCACCTTGTCTGCGGGAGTGGACTCGTCGGCGATGTCGACGGTGCGCCAGCCCTCGTCGAGCACGCGCGTGACCGCGGCGGCAAGCTCGTCTGCCGCGGCGTCCATGCCAAAGCTGTAGCGCAGCATCAGCTCCACGGAGAGGATCTGCGCGATCGGGTTGGCGATGCCCTGACCGGCGATGTCGGGCGCCGAGCCGTGGCTCGGCTCGTAGAGGGCCGTGCCGTCGCCCAGGCTCGCGGAGGCGAGCATGCCGAGCGAGCCCGTGAGCATCGAGGCCTCGTCGGAGAGGATGTCACCGAAGGTGTTCTCGGTCACGAGCACGTCAAACTGCGCCGGGTTGGCGATGAGCTGCATCGCGGCGTTGTCGACGTACATGTCCTCGAGCGTCACGTCGGGGTACTCGGCGGCGATGTTGTGGGCGACCTCGCGCCACATGCGCGAGGTGTCAAGCACGTTGGCCTTGTCGACGGAGTGGACCACGCCGCGACGGCGTCGCGCCGCGTCAAAGGCCCAGCGTACCACGCGGTCGACCTCGTACTCGGAGTACTCCAGGACGTCGCGCGCGTACTCGCCGCGCGTGCCGCCCACGCCGGCGCCCTCGACGCCCATCGTGCGCTCGTGGCCGCCAAAGTATAGGCCGCCCGTGAGCTCGCGGACGATGATGAGGTCGACGCCGTGCAGCACCTCGGGCTTAAGCGAGGAGGCGTCGATCAGCGCGTCGAACATGCGCACCGGGCGCAGGTTGAGGTAGAGCCCGAGCTCCTTGCGGATGGCAAGAAGGCCCTGCTCCGGACGCACGGCCCCCACCTTGGTGTCGGTCCACTTGGGCCCGCCCACCGCGGCGAGCAGGACGGCGTCGGAGGCGCGCGCCGCCTCGAGCGTCTCGGGAGGCAGCGCCGAGACCGGGCCGCCCGCCTCCGTGGTGGCGTCGATCGCGGCGCCGCCGATCAGCTGGTCCTCGCAGACGAACTCGACGTCGTACTTCTCGCCCAGCGCGGCGAGGACCTTCTTGCCCTCGGCGATGATCTCGGGGCCGATGCCGTCGCCCGGAAGGGTGCAAACGCGATAGGTCCTGCTCGCCATGCTACCGACCGCCCTTCTGGGCCATGACGCGCTTGGTGCGCGCGACCAGGCCGCCGCCCGTGATGATCTCCTGGATGAACGGCGGGAACGGCTGCGCCTGGAAGACGGCGCCCGTGGTCTCGTCGGTGATGGCGCCGGTGTCGGCGTCGACGGAGACCACGTCGCCGTCGGAGATGGCGTCGACTGCCTCGGGGCACTCGAGGATGGGCAGGCCCATGTTGATCGAGTTGCGGTAGAAGATGCGCGCGAAGCTCTTGGCGATGACGCAGGAGACGCCGGCGGCCTTGATGGCCACGGGCGCGTGCTCGCGGGACGAGCCGCAGCCAAAGTTCTCGTCGGCCACCACGATGTCGCCCGGCTTCACGCGGCTGACGAAGGTGGGGTCGAGGTCCTCGAGGCAGTGCTTGGCGAGCTCGGCCGGGTCAGACGTGTTGAGGTAGCGCGCCGGAATGATGACGTCGGTGTCGATGTCGCGCCCGTAGCGGAAGACGGTCCCTTTGAACTGCATCGTTGTCCTTTCTGTGCGCAGGTGGGGGCCGGCGGGCATGCCCCGTGCTCAGACAGCTTGCTACGCAAGAACTGCGCGCGGGACATGCCCGCCGGCCCTCGGAGTCGAGAAGAACGTGCGGCCGGGGAGGGACCGTCTTGCCGCGGTTCGCGCCGTCGAGGGACCTCCACCGGTAGGCTGATGTGTGGGGCGATTGTAGCGCGGGGCCTTTCCCGACCCGACGAAAAGGGGGACGGGTTCTTCGAGCATTAACGGAACTGCTCTCAGAACCCGTCCGGAGGATCAGGCTATGTCAGCGGCAAGCGCCCTTACGCGAAGGGGTTCTCCGTGGGGTACGGAAGGCTCTTGGGCTGGTTGTAGGCGATGTCCTCAACGCCGAGGAAGCGCAGGGCGTCGAAGAGGGCGCGCCCGCAGTGGTTAAAGGCCACCGCGCCGTGGTGCGGGTAGCGCTTCTGAATCAGGACGTGACGGTAGAAGCGGCCCATCTCCGGGATCGCGAAGACGCCGCGGCCGCCGAAGGAGCACGTCTGGACCGGCAGGACCTCGCCCTCGGCGACGTAGCTGCGCAGGACGCCGTCGGAGTCGCACTGCAGGCGGTAGAACGTGATCTCGCTCGGGGCGATGTCGGCCTCGAGGGTGCCGCGGGTGAAGTCGGGCTCGGAGCCCTCGGGCTCGAGCAGGCGGTGCTGGATGAGCTGGAACTTGACCGCGCGGTCGGCGCAGAGCTTGCAGCTCGGGGTGTTGCCGCAGTGGAAGCCCATGAAGGTGTCGGTGAGCTGCCAGTCGTGCTCGAACTTGCCGGCGATCTGCTCCTGGTAGAGGGAGGCGGGCACGGAGTTGTTGATGTCGAGCAGGGTCACCGTGTCGTCGGAGGCGCACATGCCGATGTGCTCGGAGAGGGCGCCATAGATGTCGACCTCGCAGGCCACGGGGATGCCGCGGGTGGCCAGACGCGAGTTCACGAAGCACGGCTCGAAGCCAAACTCCTCCGGGAAGGCCGGCCAGCACTTGTCGGCGAAGGCCACGTACTTGCGGGCGCCCTTGTGCTGCTCAGCCCAGTCGAGCAGGGTAAGCTCGAACTGCGCCATGCGCCCGAGGAGGTCGGGGTAGTAGTTGCCCTCGCCCATCTCGGCGGCCATGTCGGCGCAGACGTCGGCGATGCGCGGGTCGCCCGCGTGGGCCTTGTAGGCGACGAGCAGATCGAGCTCGGAGTTCTCCTCGATCTCCACGCCGATCTGATAGAGGCCCTTGATCGGGGCGTTGCAGGCGAAGAAGTCCTGCGGGCGCGGGCCGAAGGTGATGATCTTGAGGTTGCGCACGCCGATGATCGTGCGGGCCACGGGCACGAAGTCCTTGATCATCTGGGCGACCTCGGCGGCGGTGCCCACCGGGTAGGCCGGGATGTGGGCGGCGAGATGACGCATGCCGAGGTTGTAGCTGCAGTTGAGCATGCCGCAGTAGGCGTCGCCGCGGCCGTTGACCAGGTCGCCGTCGCCCTCGGCGGCCGCGACGCACATCGCGGGGCCGTCGAACTTCTGGACGAGCAGGGTCTCGGGGGTCTCGGGGCCGAAGTTGCCGAGGAAGACCACGAGCGCGTTGGCGCCGGCGGCGACGGCCTCGGCGAGCGCGGGCTCGACGTCGGCCTCGGACTCGACGGTCTTCTTGACCTCGACGGCGTCGACGCCGAGCTCGGCGACGGCGGCCGCAACGGCGGCGCGACGGCGCTCGGAGAGCTCGATCGGGAAGCAGTCGCGTGAGACCGCGACGATGCCGAGCTTGACGTCAGGGATGTTGCTGGACTTGAGTGCCATGTCTATCTCCTCTCCCCGAGACGCCGCAGACGGCGGCGCCCCTTTGAAATTGCGCTATCTCTAGGGTCCGTTTAGAAAACGTTTAGTAGCGTCAGAAATCTGCGAACGGTAGCTTTTCTGTCGGTATCGGCAGTCTCCGAGCAAGTCGTCGTTCTTCTCGTTGTTTATAAACGTTTATATGTTTTGGCGAGAAGAACGTCCGCCCGCTACGCCCCCATCCGCGCGAACGACTCCCTGAGCGCAGGGTAGAGCCCGTGCCAGATCTGATAGCGGCGCTCGTACTCCCCCGCCAGGGCTGCGTTGGGCGCGATGCGCTCGCGCTCGCTCACCAGCTCCCGCGCGCACTCCCCCACCGAGCCACACGCGCCCGCGGCTACGGCGGCGAGCATGGCACCGCCGTAGCCCGGCCCCTGCTCGGTCGTGGGCAGGACGAGCTCGATGCCCAGGATGTCGGCGAGCATCTGGAGCCACAGGCGGCTCTTCGCGCCGCCGCCGCACACCGTCGAGGACGCCACGTCGACGCCGAGCGAGCGCGCGATCTCCACCGAGTCGCGCACGGCGAAGGCCACGCCCTCGAGCACGGCGCGCGTGAGGTCGGCACGCGAGGTGGACATGCTCATGCCCGCGAAGGCGCCGCGGGCGTTGACGTCGTTGAGCGGGGTGCGCTCGCCCATGAGGTACGGCAGGAAGTACGGGAGGTCTGCCGGCGCGCTCGCGGGGTCGATCCCCGCCTGCTCGGCCGCCATGTCGTCCGTGCCGAGCACGTCGTTCACCCACCAGGCGTTGCAGCTCGCCGCCGAGAGGATGCACCCCATGAGGTGCCAGGCCCCGTCCGCGTGGCAGAAGGAGTGGATGCGGTCCCCCACGCCTGCCGAGAAGCTCGCCGTGGGGATGAACACGGTGCCGGACGTGCCGAGGCTGATGTTCATCGTGCCCGCGCCCACGGCGCCGGTCCCCACCGCGGCGGCGGCGTTGTCGCCCGCGCCGGCTGCCACGACCACGCCGCTCGGGAGCCCCAGCTCCTCGGCGACCTCGGGGCACAGCGTGCCGATGGGCTCGTAGCTCTCGTGGACGCGCGGCATCTGCGCCGCGGTGAGGTCGCAGAGCGCGAGCATCTCGTCGCTCCACGTGCGCCGCGCCACGTCAAAGAGCAGTGTGCCGGACGCGTCGGAGACGTCGGTGGCGTACGCGCCCGTGAGCAGGTGGTTCAGGTAGTCCTTGGGCAGCAGCACGTGCGCGATGCGGGAGAAGAGCTCGGGCTCCTCCTGCCGCATCCACAGGAGCTTGGGCGCGGTGAAGCCAGCGTAGGCGATGTTGCCGGTGAGCTCGAGCAGGCGCGCGGTGCCCACCTCCTCGTTGAGGTAACGGACCTGCTCGACGGTGCGGCCGTCGTTCCAGAGGATGGCAGGGCGGATGACCTCGTCGTCGGAGTCCAGCGCAACCAGGCCGTGCATCTGGCCGCCGCAGCCGATGCCCGCCACCCGGGAGGCGTCAAAGCCGGCGAGCAGCTCCGGCACGCCCTCGCGCACCGCGCGCCACCAGTCCGCCGGGTCCTGCTGGCTCCAGCCGGGGCGCGGGTACTCGACGTCGTAGGACCTGCTCGCGATATTGAGGATCTCGCCGTGCTCGTCCATGAGCAGGAACTTGCAGGCGGACGTTCCCAGATCGACGCCGATGAAGTACATGGCAGCCCCCTCGTCTGAACTTGACATTGTTGTCTGACGTCATCGTCAAATTGACGCTGACGTCAGGTTATAGCGTCAAAGCCGCCGACGCAAAAGCCCGGGGCCGAGCGGTCGGCCCCGGGCGCGGTCAGGCTCTGGCGAGCGGTTCCTAGCAGTAGTACTCCATCGGGTAGGTGAGGTAGGCGTTGGGCTCGAGCTGGTCGGCCGTGACGTAGCCGCAGGGCGCTGCGAGCAGCTGCGGGATGCGGTTCACGATCGTGGCGCAGGTGTGCTCGACCGTGGCGGGCTTGACCACGTGGAACTCGGTGTCGGGTTCGCCGGAGATCCACCAGTCGCACATGTCGCCGTCGTCGGGGCCGTAGACCTTGCCGATGGTCTCCTCCTCGACGGTGATGCCCTGCATGGTCTCGGCCGTGACCACCGCGGACATGCCGAGGCAGCGGCCGGCCTCGATGGTCTTGCCGAGGGTCTCGGAGTAGGTGTCCTGATCGGCGACGTACGGGACGTGCTTCTGCTCGATGGACTTGATCGTGAGGCCGAGCTTGTTGCAGATGGCCTCGACGGCGTTCCACGCGTAGGACGGCTCGAACTCGGCGGGGTGCGCGATCTTGGCCTCGAACTCCTCGGGCGTGAGGTCGCAGCCGTGGGCGTTGGCGAGCGCCAGGCCGTACTCGTCGACGTTGTAGCTGTAGGCGCCCTTGATCTTCTCGATCTTGTGGATGCCGCCGGCGACGATGCCCACCATGTTGATCCAGTAGATGTCCTGCATGCCGCTGCCGGTGATGGTGCAGCCGGTCTCCTTGGCCAGCGCGTCGAGGCGGTTGATCTGCGCCGCGGCGGTGGTCCAGGGGTAGATGGCCTCCTCGCAGGTGGTGATCACGTTGATGCCGCGCGAGACGCACTTCTCCACGTGGTCGTAGATGTCGCTGATGAAGCTGAAGAGGGTCACGACGGCCACGTCGGCGTCGCACTCGTCGAGGACCTTGTCGGCGTCGTCGGAGATGACGATGCCCGTCTTGACGCCGAGGCCGGCGAAATCGCCCACGTCCTGGCCAACGACGGCCGGGTCCACGTCGATGGCGCCCACGATCTGCGCGCCGTGCTCGTAGAGGTAGCGCAGGATGTACTTGGACATCTTTCCGCACCCGTACTGGACAACCTTGACCTTCTCCATCGTTGCTCCCTGCCCTCGCGCGGCCGTCCGATGCGGCCGACCTCGGGGCCGACTCTAGTACCCGGATATCGATTTCAGGGAAGGGGGAACCCGGCGGGCGCGGCGCGCGGCGCGGCCAGAGGCCCCGATTCCGGCGCGAGCGGCACATGGCCGCAAAATCGACCTTCGATCCATTTTTAGTCGTCGACGAAAACAAAAGTCGCCTCCGATCCATGAAAAATGGAGACTCAAGGACGCGGGTGCTTTTGCTCAACTGGACTTTTTCTCTCGGACCCTCGTCGAGAAGCCGTCGCAGTCGCATTTTTCCATGGATCGGAGGCGACTTTTGTTTTTCGCGGGATAGGAATATGGACTGAAGATCGATTTTGCAGGCATATGCCGCATGCGAGAAGAACGCGAGGCAGCAGGGAGCCCCCGGTCCTTCTCGCCAAGCGAATCACGAAGCGAGCGAGCGCAGCGAGCGCTGAGCTTGGTGAGAAAGACCGGGGGCTCCCGGGCAGGTCAGAGACCTTACAGGTCGGACGGCAGGGCGATGTGGCCCGCGACGGCCGAAGCGGCCGCGACGGCGGGGCTCGCCAGGTAGACCTCGGAGGTGGGGTCGCCCATGCGGCCCACGAAGTTGCGGTTGGTCGTGGAGACGCAGCGCTCCCCCGCCGCGAGGATGCCCATGTAGCCGCCCAGGCACGGGCCGCAGGTGGGCGTGGAGACCACACAGTGGGCGTTGATGAAGATGTCCATCAGGCCCTCGTGGACGCACTGGAGCCAGACGCCCTGGGTCGCGGGGATGACGATGCAGCGCACGCCGTCGGCGACGGTGCGCCCGCACAGCACCTCGGCCGCGGCGCGCATGTCCTCGATGCGGCCGTTGGTGCAGGAGCCAATGACGGCCTGGTCGATCTTGATGTGGCGGCTCTCGGTGACGGGATGGGTGTTGGAGGGCAGGTGCGGCCAGGAGACGCACGGCACAATGTCGGCGGCATCGATGTGGATGACCTGCTTGTAGACGGCGTCCTCGTCGGGGTGATACTCGACGAAGGCGCGCTGGGTGCGGCGCCTCACGTACTCGCGGCACGTGTCGTCGACCTCGAACAGGCCCGCCTTGCCGCCGGCCTCGATGGCCATGTTGGCAATGGTGAGGCGTCCCTCCACCGAGAGCGCCTCGATCGTGGAGCCCGCGAACTCCATAGCGCAGTAAAGCGCGCCGTCCACACCAATCTTGCCGATGACGTAAAGGATGATGTCCTTGGCAGAGGCGCCCTCGGGCAGCTCGCCGTCGACGACGATGCGGATGGTCTCGGGCACCTTGAACCAGGCGCGACCGGTCGCCATGCCCACGCCGGCGTCCGTGGAGCCCACGCCGGTGGAGAAGGCGCCGATGCCGCCGTAGGTGCAGGTGTGGGAGTCGGCGCCGATGACGAGGTCGCCGGGCACCACGACGCCGCGCTCGGGGAGCAGCGCATGCTCGATGCCCATGCAGCCCTGCTCGTAGTAGTGGGTGATCCCCATCTCGTGGGCAAAGTCGCGGGTCACCTTGGTCTGCTCGGCGCTCTTGATGTCCTTGTTGGGGGCGTAGTGATCGGGAACGAGGCAGACCTTGTCGCGGTCAAAGATGCCAGCGCCGATCTCGCGCACCGTCTTGATGGCGATGGGCGCCGTGATGTCGTTGGCGAGCACGAGGTCGAGGTCGCACTCTATGAGCTGGCCGGGGACGACCTCCTCAAGGCCGGCGTGGGCGGCGAGAATCTTCTCGGCCATCGTCTGGGGACGTGCCATGCTACTTCCCTTCCTTGGAACGCGTGGTCTGGATCATGCGGTTGATCGCGTTGACGTAGGCCTTGGCGCTCGAGACGATGATGTCGTTGTCCGCGCCGCGGCCGGTGTAGACGCGGCCGTCCTCGGCGGTGATGCGCACCGTGACCTCGCCGATGGCGTCGATGCCGCGCGTGATGGCCTTGACGGAGAACTCCGCGAGGTCGCCGTGGACCGCCACGACCTTGTCGATAGCCTGGTAGGCGGCGTCGACCGGACCGGTGCCCGTGGCAGCGACCACGTGCGCCACGCCGAGCTCGTCGGTGATCGTGGCCGTGGCCGTGGGGATCAGCGGGTCGCCGCAGGAGACCTGCAGGGCATCGAGCGTGTAGACGGCAGCGACGTCGCGCTGGCGCTCCTGGACCATCGACTCGAGGTCCTCGTCGTAGACCTCCTTCTTCTGGTCCGCGATCTCGAGGAAGCGCTGGTAGACCTCGTCGAACTCGGTGTCGGCGAAGGTGTAGCCGAGCTCGGAGAGGCGGTGGCGCAGCGCGGCGTGGCCGGAGCGCGCCGAGAGGATGATCTCGGAGCCGGCGGCGCCCACGTCGGCGGGGTCGATGATCTCGTAGGTGTCGCGCGCCTTGAGGACGCCGTCCTGGTGGATGCCGGAGGAGTGCGCGAAGGCGTTGGCGCCGACAATGGCCTTGTTGGCCTGGACGCTCATGCCGGTGATGCGGGAGACGAGGTGGCTCGCGCGGGTGAGCTCCTGGGTCACGATGTCGGTGTGGGCGTCGAGCTCCTCGCCGTGCATCTTGATGGCCATGACGACCTCCTCGAGCGCGGTGTTGCCGGCGCGCTCGCCCAGGCCGTTGATGGTGCACTCGATCTGGCGGGCGCCGTTCTTGACGCCCTGGAGGGCAAGGGCCGTGGCCATGCCGAGGTCGTTGTGCGTGTGCACGGAGATGATGACGTCCTCGATGCCGATGACGTTGTCCGCGAGGCCCTTGATGCGACGCCCGAAGTCCTCGGGCAGCTGGTAGCCCGTGGTGTCGGGGATGTTCACGACGGTGGCGCCGGCCTTGACGACGGCCTGGATCACGCGCTCGAGGAACGCCTGGTCGGCGCGGCCGGCGTCCTCGGCGTAGAACTCGACGTCCTCGACGTAGCGCTTGGCGTACTCAACGCAGTGGACGGCGCGCTCGACGCACTCGTCCTCGGTAATGCGCAGCTTGTCGCGCAGGTGGCTCGGCGAGACGCCGATGCCGGTGTGGATGCGCGGGCGCTTGGCCGTCGCGAGCGCCTCGGCCGCGCGGTCGATGTCCTTCTCGACGGCGCGTGTGAGGCCGCAGACCACGCAGGAGTCGCCCGCGAGACGGCCGATCTCCTGCACGGAGCGGAAGTCGCCCGGGGAGGAGATGGGAAAACCCGCCTCGATGACGTCGACGCCCATGCGAATGAGCTGCTGGGCGACGACGAGCTTCTCCTCGGTGTTCATGGAGGCGCCGGGGGACTGCTCCCCGTCGCGCAGCGTGGTGTCAAAGATGTGAATCTTCCTGGTCATGGTGTTGGCCTTTCTCGTCTGCGGCGCAGTGGCCCAGTGTTAGTGCACGATTATGCCTAAAACGGTGCGCGTCGGGGCGGCGTGGGCGGCAGATGGATTCTGCGCCGTAACAAACAGGGGCGCGTCTACAATGTGACGTGGCCGACGAAAGGAGCCACATGTATCGTCTCATCGCCTGCGACCTCGACGAGACCCTGCTCGACGACGAGCACCGCATTCCCGAGCGCGTCCGCCGGGCGATCGCCGCGGCGCGCGAACGCGGGGCGCGCTTCGTCCCCGCCACGGGAAGGCCGTTTGAGTCGGTCAACGACACCCTGGCCGACCTCGGGCTCCTCGACGCGGCCGGCGAGTACGTCATCTCCTTCAACGGCGGCGTGCTCACCGAGAACGCGGACACCTCCCGCCCGCTCACCACCTGCTCGCTCGCGCCCGACGTGGCCGAGGCCCTCTACCAGGCGGGCATCGAGCGCGGGCTCTGCGTTCACGTCTACACGCTCGACCACGTCTACCTCTACAACTACTGGCCCGTCGAGCGCTCCTACATCGAAGGCCGCATGAACATCGTCGAGACCCACGAGCCCACGCTCGACTTTGTCGAGAAGAACGGCGAGGTCGTCGTCAAGCTCCTCTTCATGAGCCTCGACATGGACGAGCTGCGCCGCACCGAGCGCGAGCTCGCCGCCGCCGGGCTCACCGCGGGCCTCGACGTCGTCTACTCCTCCAACCGCTACCTCGAGTTCAACGCGCCCGGCATCAACAAGGGCGCGGGCCTGCTCGCGCTCGCTGAGCACCTGGGCATCGCTCCGGGGGAGACCATGGCCATCGGGGACAACTCCAACGACGTCCCCATGATCCGCGCCGCAGGGCTCGGCGTGGCGGTCGCCAACGCCTCCGAGGAGGCCCGGGCCGCCGCAGGCTACGTCTGCGATGACGACAACAACGCCGGCGGGGTCGCCGAGGCGATCGAGCGGTTCGTGCTCGGCGCGTGACCTGCCGGGCGCCCGGGACGACCCCCCCCCCCTGCTCACAATTGACAAGAGACGTCGGGCGACGCCGCAGCGTAGCGACGTCGTTGTGACCAGCGCTGCCCCGCGTTCTGCGTATGGGCCCACATTCTTCAACTCCAATAGCTTGATATTAAAACTTTCTGTTTATACGAATTAGCATTGCGCTATAACCAATTGACCGTTAATTCATACCGCTGACGGCATAGCTGAAAACGTTTTCAGTTTGAAAACTATCATTGAAGAACTCTCATTTGAACACGGTGAAGTTGCTAAGGGAGGTGATGTCCGTCAGGCAACGACACGCCAGCACGAAACACATCCCCCGGTTATCACCTTGATTCTGTTTTCAATCATGAGGAGAAGAACATGGACTCATCACTCAACAGGGAATGTCGCGTCGCGCGGCGCTGGTCGCGCTTTGGCGCCGTCGCCCTTCACGGCGCCGCTGGGCTCGGGACTATCGCGGAGATCGCGTTTTGCCTTCTGCTCGTCAGGAAGGGCCTCCCGGACGTCCGGGACATCCTGCTCTTCGAGGTGCCCCTCGTCCTCTCCCAGTGCATGACGCTGGGCACGATCTTCCTGCTCGCGGAGTTCCTGAGGCACTTCTGCAGGGACGACTCCCCCTTCGGCGGAGCCCAGTCGACGCGCCTCGTCATGACCTCCGTGCTGCTGCTCGGCCATCTGCTGCTCGAGCTTGTGGTCGCCGGGACGGCGCCGGCAGGGGCCCTGGAGTCGCTCGCCCTCGACGTCGACCTCGATCTCAAGGGCGCCGTCTTGATGGTGTTTCTCGTCTGCCTGGCGATGGTCGTTCGATATGGAAACGCTCTTAAGGAGGATTCCGACGCCTTCGTTTAGATAATATAGTCCTATGTAAAAAACGTTCACGGAGGTGACGAGGTGCCCATTGTCATGAGGCTCGACCGCGTAATGGCGGAGAGGAAGATCACGTCGACGGAGCTTGCCAAGCGGATCGGCACCTCCACGGTCAATCTCTCGAACATCAAGAACGGGCACATCCGCGGCATGCGCTTCTCGACGCTCGAGGCCCTCTGCCAGGTGCTCAACTGCAAGCCCGGCGACCTCATCGACTACCTGTCGCCCGAGGAGGCCGCCGCCGAGCAGTCCCTCGGCGAGATTCGCGAGCGCAACTACCAGTAGACTCACCCACGCGAGCTCTACGCGAGAGGGGGCGACGGGACATCCCGCCGCCCCCTCCTCTCGTTCGTCACGACGAGGCGCTCACTCCCAGGCGGCGCGCCCCATGAGGCGGAAGCGCTCGATCATCTCGCCGGTGAGGCTCGCCCGGTCCCCCGTCCGCTCGAGGGGGATGTCGGCGCGCGAGAACCAGCGCGCCTCCTTGAGCTCGGTGCGGTCCACCGCGATGGTCGGGTCGCCGTCGACCTCGCACCAAAAGCCCACGAGCAGCGTGTCCGTGAAGCTCCACGGCTGGCTCTTGTAGAAGCGCAGGTTCTTGACGGTCAGCCCCACCTCCTCCATCACCTCTCGGCGCACCGTGTCCTCGAGCGGCTCCCCGATCTCGGTGAAGCCGGCGACGAGCGCCCAGAGCGCCGTGGTGCGGCCGGCGTAGCGCGTGAGCACGATCTTCTCGTCATTGCCGTCGCAGCTGGTCACGGCGCAGATGATGCCTGGGCAGATCTTGGGGTAGACGATGTGGGCGCACTCCGGGCATACGATCTCGCGGCTCGCCGGGGCGAGCTCGGTCGGCGCGCCGCAACGGCCGCAGAAGCGATTGCCGCGATACCAGCGGTCGAGCTGGGAGCCCGTGGCGGCAGCAAACAGCAGATGCTGCGGCTCGGCTCGGCGCAGCCAGCTCACGGACTCGTACGAAAAGCCCGCAGGCGCGGCAACCCGGTCGTCAAGGGCGAGGAAGAATCGGTCCTCCCCTAGCGAGAAGAGGTAGATCGTGCGGCCCGGCCTGCGCGTGTAGTCTCCCAGGCGCGGAAGCTCGACCTCCTCGCCTGCGTCGCCGGCGTCGGCGTCCGCGCGACCCACGTGCGTGACCCGCGCGAGACAGCCGTCGCTCGTGAAATGCAGGACATAGTCCGCATCCGCCGGTTCGAGCGACGAGAAGCGGTTGTCATAGACGTGCCCTGGACCGACCTCCTGAATCATGCTTCCTCCCAACGTGGGTCCCACGAAAATGGCTGCTGCCTGACATCATGACGCTTGACGGCCGGCCCGGACTCGGAAATCCATGGGCGGGAGACGCCGCTTTCATGCAAAACCGCTCTTCGATCCATAATGAGCTCGCGCCGAAAACAAAACCTCGCTTCGATCCATGGGTTTTCACGCCTCCGGGCCAAAACGAATAATCGCCATCTGCGGTTTTGTCCTGACGGCGCCCTCACGCTCCCGCTTTGAGCCCATTTTTCCATGGATCGAAGCGAGGTTTTGCGTTGCCGCCATCAGCAATATGGATTGGAACTCGATTTTGCAGCGCCCGCGCGTCCGACCAGGCCTAGTCCCGCCGACGCACGAGGAGCTCGCTCACCAGCACCGCCACGAAGATGGTTCCAAAGCCCACGGCAATGCGAGGCGTCACGAGCTCATGGTAGAAGATCACACTGGAGGCCACGGCAAAGACGCTCTCCAGAGAGAGCAGCAGCGACGCCTGGGCGGGCGGCACGTGAGCCTGCCCGAGGTTTTGCACCACCATGCACACGCACGAGGAGAGCAAGACGAGATAGGCCAGCGAGAGCCACACGTCGGCGGATGAGAAGATGGCCGGGTCGGGCGGGGTCTCGGTGAGAGCCGCCGTCCCAAGCGCGACGAGCGCGCTCACGGCAAGCTGGACCACCGTAAGCGTCATCACGTCGTGAGCAGAGGAGAAGCGCGCCACGAGCACGATGTGCACGGCGAAGAGCGCCGCGGCGGCGAGCGTGAGCCAGTCGCCGCCGCTCATGATCAGCGAGAGGTCGTCGCCGAGGGCGACCAGCCCCACGCCCACGATGGCGAGCGCCGCCGCGACGAGGTTGTTTGCCTCGGGCCTGCGGCGCGTGACGGCCCAGTTGAAAAACGGCACCATCACGCAATACGTGGCGGTGAGAAAGGCGTTGCGACCAGGGGTGGTGTCGTCGAGGCCAATGTTTTGCACCACGAAGGCAGATCCCGATGCCACGCCGAGGATGGTACCCATCACGAGATGGCTCAGGTCGAAATTGTCACGCAAGGTGCGCCAGAACAGCGCGCCCACGATGAGCGCGGACACGAGAAAGCGGATGCCCATCAGCCACGCGGGCGGGATGACGTCGAGCGTGTCCTTCATCACGACGAACGAGCCGCCCCAGATGGCGGCAGAGAAGGCGAGGGCGACCTTCCAGGCCCACTGGGGCACGGCACGTCGCCCGGGGCGCGCGCCCCTCGTAACCGCTCTGTCCATTTCCGCATTCATGGAGCGCGATTATAGCAGCCCACTCGCGGGACGCCGGCGAGCGAGCGCCCGAAAAACGACGCCGTCGGGACTCATGCGCGGACCGTTTTGCCGTAAACTAGACCCTGACTGGCAAGGACCGGTCGCATGGCACCGACCTCAACACCACGGAGAGGAGCATTACATGCAGTATTCCGCAGAAGTCGAGAATATGTGCCCCGTCGCCAAGGGCGCATATCACGGCCCCGCGCCCATCCCCGAGGAGGGCAAGTGGGTCCAGGCCAAGGAGATCAAGGACATCTCCGGCCTCACGCACGGCGTGGGCTGGTGCGCGCCCCAGCAGGGTGCCTGCAAGCTCACCCTTAACATCAAGGAGGGCGTCATCGAGGAGTGCCTCGTCGAGACCCTCGGCTGCTCCGGCATGACCCACTCCGCCGCCATGGCCTCCGAGATCCTCCCGGGCAAGACCATCCTCGAGGCCCTGAACACCGACCTCGTCTGCGACGCCATCAACGTCGCCATGCGCGAGCTGTTCCTCCAGATCGTCTACGGCCGCTCCCAGACCGCCTTCTCCGAGGACGGCCTGCCCGTCGGCGCCTCCCTCGACGACCTCGGCAAGGGCCTGCGCACCCAGGTCGGCACCATGTTCGGCACCAAGGCCAAGGGCGCCCGCTACCTCGAGCTCGCCCAGGGCTACGTCACCCGCATGGCGCTCAACGAGAACAACGAGATCATCGCCTTCGAGTTCCTGAACCTCGGCAAGTTCACCGAGGCCCTCAAGGCCGGCAAGACCCCCGAGGACGCCATCGCCGGCGCCATGGGCCACTACGGCCAGTGGGAGAACGCCGCCAAGTACATCGATCCGCGCACGGACGAGGAGACCCACACGGTCGCCAACGTCTTCCCCGTTCACGAGTAGAAAGGGAGGGAAAACCAAATGGCAGTTTCGTTTGAGGGCTATGAGCGCCGCATCGACAAGATCAACAAGGTGCTCGCTGAGAACGGCATCTCCTCCCTCGAGGAGGCCGAGCAGATCTGCCTCGACAAGGGCGTGAACCCGCGCGAGATCGTCGAGGGCGTCCAGTCCATCGCGTTCGAGAACGCCAAGTGGGCCTACGTCTGCGGCTGCGCCATCGCCATCAAGAAGGGTGCCACGAGCGCCTCTGAGGCCGCCGCCATGATCGGCGAGGGCCTCCAGGCCTTCTGCGTCCCCGGCTCCGTCGCCGAGGACCGCAAGGTCGGCAAGGGTCACGGCGACCTCGGCGCCATGCTCCTCGGTGACGACACCGAGTGCTTCGCGTTCCTGGCCGGCCACGAGTCCTTCGCGGCCGCCGAGGGCGCCATCGGCATCGCGCTCAACGCCAACAAGGCCCGCAAGAAGCCGCTGCGCGTCATCCTGAACGGCCTCGGCAAGGACGCCGCCCAGATCATCGCCCGCATCAACGGCTTCACCTACGTGAAGACCCAGTTCGACTACTTCACCGGCGAGCTCAAGGTCGTGGAGACCATCCCGTACTCCGACGGCCCGCGCGCCGAGGTCAACTGCTACGGCGCCGACGACGTCCGTGAGGGCGTTGCCATCATGTGGCACGAGAACGTCGACATCTCCATCACCGGCAACTCCACCAACCCGACGCGCTTCCAGCACCCGGTTGCCGGCACCTACTTCAAGGAGCGCGTGCTCGCCGGCAAGAAGTACTTCTCCGTCGCCTCCGGCGGCGGCACCGGCCGCACCCTGCACCCGGACAACATGGCCGCCGGCCCCGCCTCCTACGGCATGACCGACACCATGGGCCGCATGCACTCCAGCGCCCAGTTCGCCGGCTCCTCCTCGGTGCCCGCGCACGTCGACATGATGGGCCTCATCGGCATGGGCAACAACCCCATGGTCGGTGCGACCGTCGCCTGCGCCGTCGCCGTCAACGCCGCGCTCAACGGCTAGTTCTTCTCGCCAGCGTCTTGGCTCGGGCCGCCACCTCCGGGTGGCGGCCCGTTATTTTGACAATATCGTCAGGTTATAGTGTCAACTTTCGGTCTCCCGGACGGCGTTATGAACCGTCCCCCTGCCCACCCCCGTCACCCGCTCGATTTCTCGTATCGAGAGACCGCCTGCTCGCAGGAGCCGCAGCGCCTCGTTCCTCTCCGCACGCGGCAGCGCCTTGACATCCGATGGCAATGCCAGCCCCGCGTCACTAAGCAGCGACCGCGCAAGAGCACCCACCTCGTCGGGCGTCCTGCACAGCGAATGGGGCGAATACGAGACCATGCCCGCCGAAGCCGAGGCGCATAGCTCGACAAACCCCGCGGGGCCACCGAGCATGTCAAGCACGACCGCGGTATCCGAGACCTTTGGCTCTGTAGTGCCGACATACTCTCGGTAGCTGCTCCACTTGTACTCTGACGCCGGGCAAATCCCGGCGCGCTCGGGATTGAGGTGGACATACCGCACGGCGGCGAGCAGATAACGGTCATCCTCGATGGGGGCGCTGCTAAACCTCGCCTGAAACACGTGTCCCGCATGTCGCTCCCTGCGATTGAACCTGCGACAGTATGTCGTGAGCAGGCACTGCATGGTTTCGCTCAGGCGACTTTGGTCATCTCGCAAAATCAGGTGCACGTGATTGCCCATCAGGCACCAAGCGATCACGCCGACTTCATTTCTCCCGGCAAAGACGCTCAGGAGTTCGACAAAGGAGCGGCGATCATCGTCGCTTTCGAAGATGTTCTGCCGCCCGTTGCCTCTTGACACCACATGATAGTAGCCGGACTCCGACAACGATCTTCCGCCAACAGCCACCTTGTCCCCCCCCCTTTCGATAGGTGGCAGAATAGTTCCTCTCAACCTCCTAATAGTCAAGTTTTATGATGTGTTTTTATCTTGTTGTGTAATAGTATTCTGATAGCTGCGTGATAGAGACGTGGCAGCCGCGCGGCAGAAAGCGGCAAGAGAAGGGTTGACAATATAACCTGACGCCAGTGTCAAGCGAGGACAGGTTGGGTTGTCACATCCGACCTGTGATATCGATTTCGGCGAGCGGTATTGCCGGCAAAAGCCGTTGTGGTAGAGTACCCGCTGACTTGATTCACCCACGAATCTGGGAGGATTGAAGACATGGACGCCACCGACCTCGATCTTGCTCGCGCCCTGCTCATCGCCGAGAAGGACGCGACCCTCGTCGCCGTGCGCGGGGACGAGATCCACGTCTGCCGCGAGCGCGGCGTGAAGCCCCTCCTCAAGATGATCAAGGACGGTCGCAGCCTGCGCGGGTTCTCCGTCGCGGACAAGGTCGTGGGCAAGGCGCCCGCGCTGCTCTACGCCGTGCTGGGCCCCGACGCAGTCTTCTCCCCCGTCATGTCCTGGACCGGCCGCGCGGTCCTTCTGTGCTCCGGCATCGCCACGAGCTATGACACGCTCGTCCGTCACATCCAGAACCGTGCCAACAACGGCCAGTGCCCCATGGACTCCTCCGTCACCAACGTCTGGGAGCCCTACGAGGCCGTGGGCGTCCTGATGGATCGCGCCAAGCAGATGGCGCTCGGCGTGTAGGGACGCGCCGAAGCAGCAGCCTCGCGCAATCGCCAGCCGAGAAGGACGACCTCAGGGACCGTTCTTCTCGGCTTTTTTCGTGCCGAGTTGAGCCCGCGCGGGCAACGGCAAAATCAGTCATACTTGACGGCAGGCACACTGACGAGAAGGACACGGCATGGGCAGATCTGGCGGAGGCGGAGGCGGCTTCTCCGGCGGGGGTCGCTCCGGCGGCTTCTCCGGTGGGGGCCGTCGCTCGGGAGGGTTCTCGGGGGGCGGCTTCTCAGGAGGCCGTTCCGGAGGGCGCTCGGGCGGCTTTGACGCGCGGGGCGCGGGCGGGCCTCCCCCGGGGCCCCGCGGCGGCTATGCGCCTCGGCCGGTCTTTCACATGGGCGTCCCCTTCTTCGGCGGGTTCCGTCGGGCCTCCGTGGGGGTTCCGGTCGCCGGGGGCGGGGGCGGCTGCGGGTGCCTGGGGGGCATCGTCGGCATCCTGCTCGCGGTCCTGCTCGTTGCGGCCCTGACCTCAAGCCTCTCCACCTGCGGCGTCGCCTCCTTCGGGCCCTCCTACTCCGAGAGCCAGACGACGGTCGCGTCGGGCACCGTCCGCGAGAAGCTCCCTGCGGACGCCGTCACCAAGACCGACTACTACACCGACGCTGACGGCGACTGGATCCACGACGCCGGGCGCCTCACACGCGGCCTCGAGGAGTTCTTCGACAAGACCGGCGTTCAGCCCTACGTCTACATCCTGCCCAACGGCACCACGTCCTCGGTCAACGAGCTCACCGCCGAGGCCGAGCGGCTCTACCCCGAGCTCTTCTCGGACGAGGGGCACTTCCTGCTCGTCTTCTGCGACGACGGAAACGGCACCTTCAACTGCGGCTACACCGTGGGGACCGCCGCCTCCGCCGTCATGGACTCCGAGGCCCTGAACGTGCTCGCCGACGAGCTCAACGATGCCTACAACAATGCCGCCACCGACGAGGAGGTGTTCTCCGACGCCTTCTCCGAGACCGCTGACCACATCATGGCCGCGGCCGAGGACGAGCAGCGCGGCCAGACCACCCTGCTCGTCGTGGGAGGAGTGGTCCTCGTCATCGCCGTGGGCGGCGCCATCGCCTACGTCGTGAAGCAGCGCAAGGCCAAGCAGGACGAGGAGCAGCGGAGGATGGAGGACATCCTCAACACCCCGCTCGAGAAGTTCGGGGACCAGGACGTGGAAGATCTCGCCGACAAGTACGAGGACAAGGACTAGAAAGGAAACCTAGCATGGGCATTCTGGACCGCTTCACCACCATCGTGAAGGCCAACGTCAACGAGCTGCTCGAGAAGGCCGAGGACCCCGCCAAGATGGTCGACCAGTACCTCGTCGATCTCACCGAGTCGCTCGCCGAGGTCAAGCGCGAGACCGCCTCTGTCATGGCCGAGGAGGCTCGCACCAAGCGCGCCGCCGACGCCAACGCCGACGAGGTCGCCCGCATGGAGGACCTCGCCAAGAAAGCCCTCAGGGCCGGAAACGAGGACGACGCCCGCGTCTTTCTGGCTAAGAAGCAGAAGCTCGAGGCGTCCGGGGCGGAGCTCTCCAAGGCCGCCGACGCCGCGCGCGCCAACGCCGACAAGATGCGCCAGATGCACGACAAGCTCGTGGGAGACATCGAGGACCTCAAGCGCCGCCGCGAGACGATCAAGGCAAAGATGTCCGTGGCCAAGACGCAGGAGAAGGTCGCTGGCTACACCTCCGGCTCCGACAAGGCCGAGAGCGCCATCGAGGCGTTCAACCGCATGGAGGAGAAGGCGGACCGCATGCTCGACACCGCAGACGCCATGGCGGAGCTCTCTGCCGAGGCCGTCGACGACGCCGAGGCCCTCGCAGAGAAGTACGCGAGCGCCACGAGCGACGCCGCCGTGGACGACGAGCTCGCCCGCCTCAAGGCCGAGATGGGCCTGTAGGAACGGCTCATAGATACCATTTGACAATATCGTCAGGTTAAAACGTCACATCAAAGCGGGGCGGACGCAATTCAGAGCGTCCACCCCGCTTTTCGTTACCACCGCTGAGGAATCGTTGACAATATAACCTGACGACATTGTCAATGCGTACCGGACAGCGTGGTCCAGAGGGTGATGAGCGCCACGATTACCACGCCGAGAAACACGACGTAGATACAGCCGATCGTAAGACCGGCCTTGAGGGCTCCGAGCGCGAGCCAGATCCGCTCCTTGGTCGTGAGCTCGATCTTCGGGCGGCGCTCACGCTGCTCGAAGGGCCGCACGCTCCCCCGCTGCGGGGCGTGCCCCAGAAACGACGGCCGCTCCACCGCCGACATGTCGGCGATGATGCGGCCGTCGTCCTCAAAGTCGTCTGTCCTGCGCCTCGCAGCCACGGACCCTACTCGTCGTAGAGGTGGCAGGAGACAAAGTGACCCGGCTCAAGCTCCTTCTGCTCGGGCGCGATCTCCTTGCAGCAGTCCTTGGCAAACGGGCAGCGCGTGTGGAACTTGCAGCCCTTGGGCGGGTTTGCCGGCGAGGGAATGGAGCCCTCGAGCACGATGCGGTTCTGCTTGGCCTTGGGGTCCGGGATGGGGATGGCCGAGAAGAGCGCCTTGGTGTAGGGGTGCAGCGGGTTCTTGAAGATGTCCGCGGTGAGGCCGTACTCGACCATGCCACCGAGGTACATGACGCCCACCGCGTCGGAGATGTGCTCGACGACGGAGAGGTCGTGGCTGATGAAGAGGTACGTGAGCCCGCGCTCCTCCTGCAGGTCGTGCAGGAGGTTGATGATCTGCGCCTGGATGGACACGTCGAGCGCCGAGACCGGCTCGTCGCAGACGATGAACTCGGGGTTCAGGGCGAGGGCGCGCGCGATGCAGATGCGCTGGCGCTGGCCGCCGGAGAACTCGTGCGGATAGCGCATCTTGTGGTAGGCCTGCAGGCCGCACTCCTCCATGACCTTCTCGATGTAATCGTCGAACTCGTCCTTGGGCACGAGGTTGTGCTCGCGGACGGCCTCGCCCACGATCTCGGAGATCGGGAGGCGCGGCGAGAGGCTCGAGTACGGGTCCTGGAAGATGATCTGCATCTTGGTACGGGCGTCGTGAAGCTCCTTGGCGCCCAGGCTATAGACCTCGCGCCCGTTGAAGAGCACGTCGCCGCCAGTCTTCTCGCCGGCGAGGCGCAGGATGGTGCGGCCGGTGGTGGACTTGCCGCAGCCGGACTCGCCCACGAGGCCCATGGTGTGGCCGCGGCGCAGCTTGAAGGACACGCCGTCGACGGCCTTCACGTAACCCTGGGTGCGGTTGAACATGCCGCCCTTGATCGGGAAGTACTTCTTGAGGTCGTTGACCTCGAGGATGATGTCCTCGGAGCCGGGGGCCTGCGTGGACGTGACGTCCACAGTCGCGTTCGTGGATGCCATTACTTGTCCTCCCCCTCGGCGCCCGTGCCGGAGATGAGGTCGTCGAGAACAGCGGCGGTCTCGCTGGCGGCCTCGGCCGTGGCGTTGTCGTAGTAGCGGTAGCAGCTCACCTCATGCGTGGGCGACAGGCGCACCATGTGCGGGTACTCGCCGTCGCACGCCTTGACGCAGAGCTCGCAGCGATCCTTGAAGTAGCAGTAGTTGGGCATGTTGACCGGGTTGGGAACCTTGCCCGGAATCGAGTAGAGGCGCTCGACCTTCTTGCCCACGACCGGCTTGGAAGCCATGAGGCCGATGGTGTAGGGGTGGGCCGGATGGTCGAAGATCTCCTCCGCGGTGCCCTTCTCGACGATGCGGCCGGCGTACATGACCACGACGTAGTCGGCCATCTCGGCCACGACGCCCAGGTCGTGGGTGACGAGGATGATCGAGGAGTTGATCTTGTCCTTGAGAGAGCGGAGCAGGTCGAGGATCTGCGCCTGGATCGTCACGTCGAGGGCCGTGGTGGGCTCGTCGGCGATGATGATGCGCGGGTTGCAGGCGAGCGCGATGGCGATCATGATGCGCTGGCGCATGCCGCCGGAGAGCTCGTGCGGATACATCCCGTAGACGCCCTCGGAGTTGGCGATGCCGACGGTCTCGATCATCTCGATCGCGCGGGCCTTGATCTGGTCGGCACTCCAGTCCTTGCCGTCGTGGAGGGCGATGACCTCCTCGATCTGCTCGCCCACCTTGAAGACGGGGTTGAGCGACGTCATGGGCTCCTGGTAGATCATCGAGACCTCGGAGCCGCGAATCTTCTGCATGGCCTCCTCGGGGGCCTTGGTCACGTCGATGGCGTGGTCGCCGAGGTTAAGGCGGATCGAGCCGCCGGTGACCTGACCCTGCGGGCGCTGGAGCAGCTGGATGAGCGAGAGGCACGTGACCGACTTGCCGCAGCCGGACTCGCCGACCACGCCCACCGTCTTGCCCACGGGAACCTCGTAGGTGACGCCGTCGACAGACTTGACGACGCCGGTGTCCGTGAAGAAGCAGGTGTGCAGATCGTCGAACTCGACGGCGTTGGCCGGGTTCTTCATCTCGCACGCGTACTCGGAGGGGTCGACGTTCTTGCGCTTGCGCAGCTTCTCGTAGCCCTCGGTGATCTTGCGGTTCTCCTTGGAGATGCGACGGGACTCCTTCGCGGAAAGGTAGCCCGCCTCCTTCTTCTTATCAGATCCAAACATTGGCTACCCCTCCCTAGCGATTCATCTTCGGGTCGAAGGCGTCACGCAGGCCGTCGCCCACGAAGTTGAAGCCGAGAACCGCGAGCAGCAGGCAGATGCCGGCGGGAATCCAGATGAACCAGTAGTTGGTCATGACGAAGGCGTTGTTGACGTCGGAGATGATGTTGCCCCAGGAGGCAAACGGGAACTTGACGCCCAGGCCGAGGAACGAGAGCGTCGCCTCGGTGATGATCGTGGAGCCCAGGCTCATGGTGCAGGAGACGATGAGCTGCGGCATGACGTTGGGGATGAGGTGACGGATGATGCGGTGCGGGACCGTGATGCCCGTGGCCTCGGTGGCGAGCATGAACTCCTGCTCGCGCAGGGACAGGATCTGGCCGCGCACGAGGCGGGCGATGCCAGGCCAGGACAGGAAGCCGAGGATGAGCATGAGGTAAATCATGCGGATCCAGGGGTCGAGGCGCATGGCGTCCATCGCCGAGCCGAGGATGATGATGATCGGCATCGAGGGCAGGCAGTAGAAGATGTCGACGATGCGCATGATGAGGTTGTCGACCCAGCCGCCGAAGTAGCCGGAGATGCCGCCCATGATGACGCCCAGGCCGGCGGCGATGAAGACGACGATGAAGCCGATGATCAGCGAGACGCGGCCGCCGTACATGAGGCGGGTGAGCATGTCCATGCCGTTGCCGTCCGTGCCGAGCCAGTGCTCGAGCGAGGGGCTCGCGTAGCGGTCGTAGACCATGTTCTCGGTGGTCTCGGTGACGTTGTAGACCTTGGAGTAGGCGTCGTAGGAAATCGAGTAGGAGTGCTCGGCGCCAGCCTCGTCGGTATAGACGACCTCGGACGCGTCGGCGTCGATGGCGGTGAGCAGGGCCTCGCGCAGGTCATCGGGAATGACGGTGTTGCCGTCGGAGGAGGAGATGACAAACGGGCTCACCATCGCGACGGTGGCGCCGGAGGCGTCCATCACGTTGCCGGACTCGTCGAAGGTGTAGGTGGCGCCGTCGGCGGTAAAGGTGTTGCCGGCGGCCTCGGCCTCCGCGGCGTCCGCGGCGGCGTCGCCCTCGTCGCTCTCGACGACGACGGTGCCGTCCTCGGTGACCTCAGGGGCGTCCTCGGCGGGAGCGTCGTCGGTCGCGTTTGCGGCGGAGATGGCCGTGATCGCGGCGATCTGGAAGTCGAACGACGGGGTCGTCATGCCGGCCGGCACGCTCACCACGTAGGTGGAGGCGTAGGCCACGATGCTGCCGCCCGAGCTGAAGGTGTAGAGGTCGGGGGCGGGCTGCTCGATCGTGTAGGTCACGCCGTCGCGCTCGAAGGACGTGGCGCCCTCGTTGATGGCGCTGTTGGCGTTGGCCTGGACCAGGGCGCCAAAGTCGGCGCCCTCGGCCGCGGTGTAGCGGCGCGTGGTGGTCTCGGTGATGCCGGCGTACTGCGTGTTGAGCTGGGTGGTGGTGGAGAAGGTCTCATCCTGGCCGTAGGGGCTGATGACACCGCCCAGGAACGAGAACAGGAACATCACCACGAGGATGACGAGACCCACGACGGCCAGGCGGTTGCGGAAGAAGCGCTTGGCGATAAGCGCGCCCGGGGAGAGCACCTTCACGCGGCGGTCATCGTTGAGGGAGTACTGCTGGTCGTTGTTCTCGACCTGATCGTTCTTCTCGGCGGGCATGCCGTTCTTGGAATCGCTCATGAGTTACACCCGCCTTCCTAGGAGATGCGAACGCGGGGGTCGACCACCGCGTAGAGGATGTCGGTCAGGAGGTTGGAGAGCAGCGTGATGACGGCGATGAAGGTCAGGAAGAACATCGTGTAGGGGATGTCTCCGGCCGTCATGGCCTGGTAGGACGTGTAGCCGGTTCCCGGGATCATGAACAGCGTCTCGGTGATGAGGGCGCCCGAGAAAAGGCCGGGGAGGGACCCGCCGATGACGGTCACGAGCGGGATGAGGGTGTTGCGGAACGCGTGCTTGTAGATGACCTTGTGCTCGGGCAGGCCCTTGGTGCGCGCCGTGCGGATGTAGTCGGCGTTCAGGACCTCGAGCATGTTGGTGCGCGTGTAGCGCATCAGCGAGCCGATCTGGATCACCGTGAGCGTCACGACGGGCATCACCATGTGGTTGACCATGTCGAGCGCCTGGCCGACGGCGTCGAGCTGGGCGAAGTCGCGGCCCATGAGGCCGTAGAGGTCAAACCAGCCGAGGCCCACCGAGAAGACCAGCTTGAGCAGGGTCGCGAAGAAGAACGTGGGCAGCGAGATGCCCGCGAGCGCGACGGCGGAGATGATGTAGTCGCCCTTGGAGTACTGGTGGGTGGCGGCGAAGATGCCCAGGGGCACCGCGATGGCGGTAGAGAACACGAAGGCGAGGCCGCCCATGGCAAACGAGATGCCGATCGTGTTGTAGAACTCGGTCAGCACCGGCACGTTGAACTTCCAGGAGTCGCCGAAGTTGCCGGTGAGGAAGTCGCCGAGCCAGGTGACGTAGCCGATGGGGACCGGCAGGTCCAGGCCGTACTGGGCGTTGAGCTGGGCGAGCCACTCGTCATAGGGCTTGGCGCCGGGGGCCTGGGAGAGCTGCATGGCCATGGTCTCCACGTAGGAGGACGGCAGCGCGCGCATCAGGCCATAGATGATGAAGGTCACGCAGAACAAGATGATGACCGAGATTCCGATGCGCTTGGCGATGTAGGTTCTCACGTCGCAAACGCTCCTCTCACTCATGCCCGCGCTTGCGGGCAGAAGAGACCCCTTTTCTGCGCTGGAAGGCGCAGGCTCCTTATGCTCCCAGCGCGGGAAGGAGGTCTCTAATCCAACAGGGAAGGCTCCTTCAGCTAAGCGGCGGGGCGCGACGGCTCATCGCCGCCGCGCCCAACCCGTCTTAGCTTGGGAAAGACTGAACTACTTGAGCTCGAGCTTCTCGATCTCGTCCTTCCAGGTCCAGTACGGGGTCTGGTCCTTGACGACGGAGTCGACGTTCACGCGCTCGCTGGAGACGAGCGTGCACTCGGAGCGCTGGTAGACAGGAAGCTCGACGCCCCAGTCGAGAATGATGTCCATGGCCTCCTTGTAGATGGGCTTGCGGCTCTCGGTGTCGAGGCTCTGACGGCCGGCCTCGATGAGCTCGTCGAGGTCAGCGTCGTCGATCTGGTAGTAGTTCGTGGAGCCCTGGCTGTGGTAGAGCTGGTACATGTCGGGGTCAGCCGTGGACTGCCAGGCGGCGCACCACATCTCGGCGGCGCCGGACTGGTAGGACGCGAAGAGGTCGGCGGAGTTGGCGATGTCGTTCACGATGAAGTCGATGCCAATCGAGGCGAAGGCCTCCTTGGCCTCCTGCAGGATCATGAACGTGGGGTGGTCGCCCTGGCCGCCGCCACCGATGTTGCACTGGAAGCTCGGCACGCCCTCGGCATTGAGCTTGACGCCGGCGGGGGCAGCGGTGACCTTGCCGTCAGCGACGGTGAAGCCCGCGGCCTCAAACCAGCTGAGGGCGCCCTGGAGGGCGGCGGCGTAGCGGTCCTCCTCGCTCATGTCAGCGGTGTAGAGCGGGTTGCCGGAGGCGTCGGTGGAGTAGCAGACCTCGTAGCCCGGGTCCGTCTCGTTGGGCGAGGCCCAGGAGGAGGTGGAGATCGGGTAGTTGAGGACGGAGGCGGTGTCACCGTAGTAGGAGGCGACGCCGGAGTCACGGTAGGCGGCGATGAGGGTGAAGATGCCCTTGCGGAGCGCCTTGGAGGCGTCGGAGGCGGGCTCGCCGTTCACGCAGACGTTGCCGGCAGCAGCGGCGATGTAGCCGTAGCCGCGGAAGTCGTGCAGGAAGGTGGAGAGGACGTCACCGTTGACGTCGTCGTTGCCGTTGATCTCCTTGATCTGGCTCTCGACCTCCATGGAGTAGGACGGCTGGGAGACGTCGAGGGTGCCGGCCTGGACGCCGGTCACCATATCGGCCTCCTGGGTCTCAACGACGTTGAGGTTGGAGACCTTCGGGGCGCCCTTGTAGTAGTCGGCGTTGGCGGACATGTGGACGGTGCCCGAGGTGTAGTCGTCGAACTTGAAGGCGCCGGAGCCCATGGGCTGGCCGTTGAGGCTGCGGGCCTTGGAGAGGTCGCCCTTGGTGAAGCCGAAGGAGTTGTTCTCGTAGTCGTAGAGCGACTCGTCGCCGTAGTACTTGTAGGAGCACGGGGCGATGGAGAGCTGGTAGATCATCGTGGCGTCGACGCCGTTGGTGGTGACGGTCATGGTGTAGTCGTCGACCTTGACGATGCCGGAGACGTTCGGGGCGGCGTCGCCGGTCTCAACGCCCTGGGTGCCCATGGCGTAGACGTCCTCGGGGATGAGGTCGGAGAGGGCGGAGCCGGCGGTCTCGGCCTCGCACGCGGAGAAGTTCCAGTCGTAGGCGGCGCCGATGGCCTCGAAGAAGTCGGTGGCGGTGGCGTCGGCGGGCAGGTCGGGGTAGTTCCAGCCGGCGGCGGCGGAGGCGACGTCGGTGGCGCCGTTCTCCATCATGTAGTCGACGATCTCCTGGGCGAACTTGGTGCCGCCGTCATCCACGGCCGCCCAGAAGGCGTCCTGCTGCTCCTGGGTCCAGTAGGTGAAGTCGGTGTTGTCACGGCCGGCGTTGCCGATGAGGGAGGCCAGCGTGGCCATGCCGGAGCGGTACTCCTGCAGACCGACGATGTCGTTGGAGTAGAGGGTGGCGGAGCCGTCGTAGGTCGGGTCGAAGTACGCGTAGAAGGTGAAGATCGCGTCGTCGATGGTGACCGGGTTGCCGTCGTGGAACTTGATGTCGTCGCGCATCTTCACCGTGTAGGTGACGGTGCCGTCGGCGTTCTCCTCCATGGAGATGTCAGCGGGACCGGTGTAGGTGTACTCGGTGCCGTTGTACTCCTTGGTCTCGCCCTCGATGGCGTTGAGGACGGGCTCGGCCATGCGGTCGGTCATGAGGAGCGCGATGTTGTTGAAGCTCACGACGTCCTGGTCAGCCGCGGAAGCGGTGAACAGCGGGCAGAACTTGCCCTCGAGGCCGTTGCCGGCGACGACGAGCGTGCCGGCGTGATCGCCGGTGTTGGCGTCACCGTTGTCACCGGTCTGCTCGGTGGTGTTGTTGCACGCGGCGAGCGCGAGGGCGCCCATGGTGGCCGCGGACAGGCCGAGCATGTTCCTTCTGGTAACGAGCATGTTCCCTACCTTTCCTCCCGTAAGCGGGGATGATTAGGACCGCGACGCGCTCCCCAGCGCGACACGGTACGTGCGTTAGGCAGTTTACTTTTTTGAAATCTGAAACCAGCCCGAACGCCGCGCGCTTTCACGCACTGGTTACAAACCAGTTTCTCCGATTCCGATGAACGGTAGTATATCATCCGCCAAACGGCATATTCCCAAAGAGGTTGACGCGTCGGGTTTGACATTCACGTCAGGTTAGATTGTCAAGTTCGTCACGTTAACATTCACGTCAGGTTAGTTTGTCAAGTTCGTCACGGCCCGCAGCTCACGCCACTCGTCCTCGAGGATCGCCATGAGGACGTCGTCGCAGTAGGTGCCGTCGGGCAGCAAAACCGCGTCGCGGCACACCCCCTCGCGGACGAACCCCGCCTTGGCGTAGACGCGCTCCGCGCGTGGGTTGATCGAGAAGACGTCCAGCTCAAGGCGGTGAAGGCCCAGCCCCTCGAAGGCAAGGTCGCGCGTGAGCGCCGTAGCCCAGCTGCCCAGGCCCCGGTCACGCGCCTCCGGGCCAAAGAGGGCGATCCGGAAGTTGGCGCTTCTCGCCTCCCAGTCGATCTCGTTGATCACGCTCTCGCCCAGCACCGCGCCGTCAGGCGAGAGGAGCAGCAGGTCGCGACGGTCGGGGTCGTCCACGCAGCGCAGGAAGAAGCTCGTGACCTCGTCCTTCTCGTAATGGTCCTTGCTGCCCGTGAGCCGCGCGCCCTCCGGGTCAAACCGGTTGAACCCCGCCCAGTACGCGTCCACGTCCTCGGCGCGCGCCAGGCGCAGCATGTGACCGTCGGCCCGCTCCCAGCACACGTCGACCTTCTCCATGCTCTCCCCTTCGTCCCATCTGTCCCCCGCTCCAGAGACTATACGCCGCCCCATCCCGAGCCAACAGGAGGGTATGTACACCGCCTCTTTAGGGTATGTACACCGTCCCAGCCCGCCCGTCCTTCTCGGCAGTCCGTCTACCAGCGGGTTTGCAAACCGATAAGAACCGCGAGGCGTACATACCCTCCGGGCGGGGTGTACATACCCTCCAAAAAGGGCTCCAAAGAGGGGGCAGACGCTGGCCCTACGCCACGCCGCTCGCCACAAACAGCCGGCGGACGTCGGCGCGGGCGCGCCAGACCGTGGCCCAGCACACGGCGAGCGCGCAGCCCGCCGCGAGCGTCATGCACGCCCGCACGTCCAGCACCTCCCCCAGCGCCCCCACCACCAGCGTGAGCGCGCTGCGCCCCGCCACGACGATCGCGCCCTCGAAGGCGTTCATGCGGGCGCGCAGCTCGTCGGGCAGGTAGGTCTGCACCGCCGCCTGCCGCAGCGTGGCGCTGTTGATGCCGCAGAAGCCCACGATCGCGCGATTGGCCAGCATGAGCGGGTACGGCAGCCACAAAAGCGCCATGTCCATGAGCTCGTAGAGGTTGTAGACGCCAAAGCAGATGCCGAACTTGCGCTCGTCGGGGACGCGGAGGCGATACTGCACGACGCCGCCCAAGCTGCGCCCGGCAAACTCCGCGACCGAGAAGAGCGCGTAGAGCGCGGGCGAGAGCCCCGGCGTGGTGGAGAAGTACGCCACGAGCAGCGGCGCGAAACCGCTCGCGACGCCGTTGGTCACGGCCTGGTAGACGTACATGTTGGCGAGCCCGCGCTCGCCTCGCAGGTAGCGGGCCGCCTCGCGGACGTCGGCCCACCACAGCGCCAGCGACGCGCGCTCGCCGCCCATGCGCCGCTCCTCGCGCACGCGGATGCGGCTCTCCACGGCCGCTGCCGCCGCGGAGAGGCAGCCCTGCGCCACGAGCACCCAGCCCACGCCCACCGTCTCGTAGAGCACGCCCGCCACCGGCATCATCATGACGTTCATGACCGGGTAGAGCATCGACGAGACCGTGTAGCCGCGCTGCTCCATGCCCTGGGGGATCAGCTTGGGGTACATGGAGTTGTACGCCAGCTCGTCAAACGCGCCGAGGGAGGAAATGATCAGCGAGAAGACGAGGTAGCCCACGTACGAGAAGCTGCAGCGCATCAGATACAGCCCGGCGAGCGCGTAGAGGACGGCGTTCACGCAGTCGCCCGCCACGAGGAAGGGCTTGCGCGGAAGACGGTCCATCCACGGCGCGGCCGCGATAGGCACCACGAAGTACGGCACGAGCTGGATGGCCAGGACGAGCGCCGAGGCGAGCGTGGATCCCGTCTCGTCGAAGACCAGAAACGAGAGCGCGAAGCTGCCCGCGATGCTGCCGATCGCCCCGAGCGCGGAGGCCACGGTCACGAGCGTGAAGTCACGCGTCCAGAGGGTGGTCGCTGCCATGTCTCACCGTCCTTCTCGTTGCCTGTTTTTAGTATGGCGGCAACTTAAGCGAGAAGAGCGACGATGTTTTGAGAAAACGTTTCAAGATTACGGGCGATGATAGAAGCTAAGTTGGCATTTGTGAGAGAAACCGGCGGCATTGGGTACAATCCCCACACGGCTCGGCGGTCAAACCGCGTACCGAGGGCAGCGCCGTTCCCGCGAGGGGAGGTGATGCCGATGGACGTCTCTGAGGTCGTTGCGTTTCTAGAGAGGTGCGTCAGCCTCGTCATGGCGATAGTAAGGCTCGTTCGGGAGGTGCGTAGGAAGTCCGGTGAACACGAGAGCCGCCAGCGCTAGGCGCCAGCGGCTCGCAACGTAAGTAACGGCACTGCCTAGGTCTGCCAACGTAGGCGGCCGTCGAGCCTATTGTACCCCGCTCGCGCCGTCATATTCAACGGCCGCGGGGAGCTTGAGCGGGAAGTCGCGCTCGAGCTCGAAGGCGGCGCGGTACTGGCGGTTGGCCGTGTGCCACTCGAGGACCCACGGCAGGTGAAAGGCCGCAAAGCCGATGGGCAGCTCCGCCCGGCAGCGCGCAAAGACGGCGAGCAGCGCCTTGCCGTATTCGGGGCGTCGCAGGTAGTCGGGGTGCTCCAGGCGAAAGCGCACCACGTCGCAGAGCTCGCCCGCAAGATCCTCCCCCACCTCGGTGCGCGGCTCGCGTCGCGCCTCGGGCACGCGGTCGAGCGCCGCGAGCGCCTCGTCGCGCCGGCCCAGCCCCTCGCAGCACACCGCGAGCTTGTGCAGGTCGAGCGCGCTCGGGTCCTCGAGCGTCGAGAAGAACGCGTAGGCCCGCTCGAAGTGCCCGCACTCGGCGTGGGCGGACGCGGTGTTGTAGGAGATCGTCCGCAGCAGGTCCTTCTCGCCCAGCGTGCGCGCCAGCCGGCCGGCGACGCGGTACTCGACCTCCATGTTCTCGAAGTCGAGCTGATTGCAGTAGCAGTTGCCCAGACAGACCTTGGCCGAGAGCATCACGCGCGCCCGACCCTCCCGCGCGGCCAGCTCATAGGCCTGCCGAAGGAGGTCGATCGCCGGGGCGTAGTTCTTCTCGCCGCTCTCGTAGGCGGCCGCGCCGGCCTTGAGGTACGCGTACGCACAGGGATTGAGCCGCAGCGCGTCCTCGTAGCGACCCTGGGCGAGCCGCTGCAGGCCGAGCAGTCTCCCGTCGAGAAGGACCTCGAGCTCGGGGTCGGCCGGACGGACGGGCTTGGCGAGAAGCCCCTCGAGCAGCGTCGCCTCCGCCACGAGCGGGCTCGTCGCGAGGTCGGCGGCAAGGCCCGCGAGCTCGTCGCGCAGCGCCGGGAACGCGGCCTCGTCAAAGGAGAGGACGGCGTCGAAGCCGCGGTCCAGCACGTCGCGCGCGCGGGCGAGAAACGCCTCGTCGTCGTGCCACGCGATGCCCAGGCGCTCAAGCAGGGCGTCCGTGACTTCCGGGCTGGGATCGGCCTCGCCGCGCTCGATCTTGGAGAGGTAGGAGACGGCGCAGATGCCGTGGGCCAGGCCCTTGAGGCTCCAGTCGCGCGCGAGGCGCTCGCGGCGGACGAGCGCACCGACCCCGGCGATCACGCGGACTCCCAGGCGGTGTCGAGACAGGCGCGGCGCACGGCCACGAGCGCCGCCACCGCCACGACCTCGCAGGCGAGAAACGCGAGGTCGGCCGCCACGGGGACGGCGCCGGAGGTCGCGATGAAGACGACCTCCCCCGCCGCCGCCACAAGTCCCAGGGCGGCCGCCACGACGCAGCGCAGCGGCAGCGCCCCCACGGTCTCGTCGCGCACGTAGGCGCGGACGCGCTCGCCGGCAACGGAGAGCCGGCCCATGCCCCAGAGCACCCATACGAGCGCCACGAACTGCAGCATGTAGGGCATCACCACGTAAGGGCAGCCGGAGAGCCCCGCCGGGTTGGCGAGCGAGGCGCCCACGGCGGCGGCGGCGGCCACCCCGCACGCCGCCCAGAGCGTCCTGAGCAGGCGGCGACGGTCGTGGCCGTCAGCCAGGCGCACGTGGTCGCCGAGGTAGGCCATCTTCCCGTTGTCGTCCGGGCCAAAGTCCTTGAGGCGCTCGCGGGCCTTCTTCCTCACGTTCTTCTCGCCTTTCCGTGCCGCGGCGTGGGCAGCTTGACAATATAACCTGTCGACATTGTCAAGCCGGCACGCCGCACCTTCTCGTCTGTTACGCGATGCCGGTCAGGTCGTAGGAGTCGAGCCAGGCAGTGGCGCGCTCGCAGATGGCCTTGAGGCAGCCCTCGTCGAAGGGCGAGGTCATGCCCGCGTGGGCGAGCAGGTCCGTGAAGGCGCGCGTGCCGCCCTGGCGCGTGTAGGCCATGTAGTGCTCCCAGGCGTTTGCGAAGTCGTCCTGCGACATCGCCCAGAACTCCAGGGAGACCGTCTGCGCGAGGCAGTAGTCAATGTAGTAGAGCGGGTTCTCGTAGATGTGGTGCTGGCGCTGCCAGCCCTCGCCGTCCGCGTAGAAGGGAATCTCGCCGTCGAGGCGCATCCAAGGCATGTAGACGCCCAGCAGCCGTTTCCAGGTGGCGTGGCGCTCGGCGGGCGTCATCTCGGGGTGCTCGTAGACCTCGTGCTGGAAGTGGTCGACCATCGTGCCGTACGGGATGAAGGTGATGGCGCCAGCCAGGTGCGCGTAGCGGTACTTGCGCGCGTCGTCGCCAAAGAACTCCTCGGCCCACGGCCACGCCATGAACTCCATGGACATCGAGTGGACCTCGCAGGCCTCCATCGAGGGCATGGAGAGGGTGATGGGCACCACGTGGGTGTTCATGTAGTAGGAGAACGCGTGGCCCGCCTCGTGCGTGACCACCTCGACGTCGCCCTGCGTGCCGTTGAAGTTGGCAAAGATGAAGGGCACGTCGTAGTCAGGGATCTGCGTCATGAAGCCGCCGCCGGCCTTGCCCTCGGTGGAGAGCACGTCCATGAGGTCGCGGTCGAGCATCATGTCGAAGAACTCGCCGGTCTCGGGACTCAGCGCGCGGTAGAAGGTGCGTCCGGCCTCGAGGATGTCGTCGGCGCCTCCGCGCGGGGCGGGGTTGCCGGAGCGGAAGGAGAGCGCCTCGTCGGCGAAGGAGAGCGGGTACTCCACGCCCAGGCGGGAGCCCTGCGCGCGATAGATCTTGTCGGCCAGCGGCACCACGTAGGTGCGCACGGCCTCGCGGAAGCGCTCCACGTCCTCGCGCCCGTAGGAGAGCCGGCCCATGCGATCGTAGCCGAGCGGCAGGTAGTTCTTATAGCCGCGCTTCCTGCCCATGGCGTCGCGCACGTGGGTGAGCTCGTCGTAGATGCGGTCGAAGTCCGCCTGGTGCTCCTTGTACCAGGCACCCTCCGCCTTCCAGGCCGCCAGGCGCTGAGCGTCGTCCGCGGACTTCTTGAACGGCGTGAGCTGCGAGAGCGTGTAGGTGCCGCCCTCAAAGGGGATCTGCGCGGAGGCGATGAGCTTCACGTACTCCTGCGCGAGGGCGTTCTCGCGCTTCATGTCCTCAACGATGGCCGGGTCGATGGTACGGCGCTCCTGCTCGGCCTGGGCAAAGAGCAGCGTGCCGTACCTCTCCTCCAGCTGGGGGCGGAAGGGCGAGGCAAGGAGGGCGGCGGTGAAGGCGTCTGAGGCCTGCTGGAGCTCAGGCTGGGCCTCGTCCCAGAAGGAGGCCTCGGCGTCGTAGAACTCGTCGCGCGTGTCGATGACGTGGCGGATCATCGCGAGCTCGGCTGCGGTCTGTGTGTGACGGTCGAGCTGGTCCTTCTCGAGAAACACCGCGTCGGCGGCCTCGGGGGTCTCGGCGTCGGCCAGCGCCTGCGCCAGGCGGGCGTACTCCGCCTTCACGGCCTCGAGGTCGGGGCGCTCGTAGGGCATGTCCTTGAACTTCACGGGCTCGGTCATGGGGGCAACCTCCCTTTTCGCGGCGCGCGTGCGGAACCCGGCTCGCGCGGTTTCGGCTATGATTCGAGACGGTATTGTACCCGTCCGAGGGAGACTGTATGCCCGGCTACGTTCTCAGCTGCTGCTCCACCGCCGACGTCACGCGCGACTGGCTCGAGGCGCGCGACATCAAGTACCTCTTCTTCAACTACTACCTCGACGGCAAGGTCTGCAAGGACGACTTTGGCGCCACCAACCCGCCCGCCCAGCTCTACGCCAAGATGCTCGCCGGCGCCGACGCCAAGACCTCCCAGATCAGCGCCGGCGACTACATGGCCCACTTCGAGCCGTTCCTCGCCGCCGGGCAGGACGTCGTGCACGTGACGCTCTCCTCCGGCATCTCCGGCACCTTCAACTCCGCCTGCGCCGCGCGCGACCAGCTGGCCGAGAAGTACCCGGGGCGCCGCGTCTTTGTGGTGGACTCGCTCGCCGCATCCTCGGGCTACGGCCTGCTCATGGACAAGCTCGCCGAGCTGCGCGACTCCGGGATGGGCGCAGCCGAGCTCGCCGCGTGGGCCGAGGAGCACAAGAGCGAGGTCCAGCACTGGTTCTTCTCGTCCGACCTGACGTTTTTCATCCGCGGCGGGCGCATCTCCAAGGCCGCCGGCCTCGTGGGCGGCATGCTCAAGATCTGCCCCGTGATGGACGTGGCGCCCGACGGCTCGCTCGCCGTGAAGGAGAAGATCCGCACCAAGGCCAAGGCCGAGAAGCGCGTGGTCGAGAAGATGGAGGAGCTCGCCGAGGACGGCCTCGACTACTCCGGCAAGTGCTACATCAGCCAGTCCGAGTGCAAGGCCGACGCCCTCGAGGTCGCCGCGCGCGTGGAGGAGCGCTTCCCCAAGCTCGACGGCAAGGTCGAGGTCTTCCCCATCGGCGCCACCATCGGCGTGCACACCGGCCCCGGCACCGTGGCCCTGTTCTTCTGGGGCAAGAAGCGCGTCTAGCGAGAAGAGCGACGAGGCGAGGCGCCCGCACTTCTCGGCGTTTCCCTGGAGGCCGCGTGCACTTCTCGGCGTTTCCCGGTAGGCCGCCCGCACTTCTCGGCCCGCTCATCGAGTGCGGCCTGGCAGTCACTCGATGCCCGCACTCGAGCGCAAACAGCGGGCGGCGGCCCGCACTCGAGCCTCCACCCGTCCACATCTGCCCGCACTTCCGGCCCGCACTCATGAGTGCGGGCCTTTTGCACGGGCGCCTAGAGCGGCATAGAGAAGAAGCTCTGGTAAAGGGCCAGCTCGTGCGGGGTGTCGAGGCTCGAGGCAAACGACACGCGCCCAGAGCGGTCACACTCGGAGAGCAGGCCTTCGTCGGTGAGACGGGCGCGCAGCTGGCGCGCCGTGCCCGCGCCGCCGTCAAAGAAGGCGACCCCCGGCCCGAGCGCACGGGCGATCTGCGCGCGCACGAAGGGGTAGTGCGTGCATCCCAAAACGACGGCGTCGATCGATCCGGCATAGCCGCCCACCAGGCCCGCGACCATCTCGGCAAGGTCCGGCGCGTCGAGGTCCCCGCGCTCGATGCGCGCGGCGAGACCCGGGCACGGAACGGGAACGACCTCGCACTCCCCTCCCCAGGCTCGCGCGAGCTCATGGTACTTGTCCAGGTGCAGGGTCATCTCGGTGGCCATCACGAGGATGCGGCCGCGCGGGAAGGCGCGGGCGGCGGGCTTGAGCGCGGGCTCGATGCCCACGATCGGGACGTCCGGGTGCGCGGCGCGCAGGGTCGCTGCCGCGGCCGAGGTCGCGGTGTTGCAGGCGATGACGATGGCCTTGGCGCCGTCCGCGAGGAAGCGCTCGGCGATGCCCTGGGAGAGCTCGAGCACCTGCGCCTCGGCCTTCTCGCCATACGGGGCGTTGGCGGAGTCACCGAAGTAGCGGAAGTCCTCGTGCGGGAGCTCGGCCACCAGCGAGCGCAGCACGCTGATGCCGCCCAGACCGGAGTCAAAGACCCCGACAAAGCCGTCTGACCGCTCCCCCATGACACCTCCCTCGCCTCGAGTGACCAAGGCAAGGATAGCGCATTGCGCTGCCCGCCTCTCGCCCGCAGATTACTGCCACTCACAGTTATATTTCTACGAAGGTATATCGACACGCATAGTAGTATCGAGTACACTACTCTCACAGAGAACGACACGAGGGAGGTGACCATGGCAACGAGAGACGCAGAGAGCGACCTCATCCGCGGCAACATCGACGCCATCGTCCTGTGCACGCTCTCGGACGGCGACTCCTACGGCTACGAGATCTTGAAGGACGTCGCGCAGACGAGCGCAGGGGCCTACGAGATGAAGGAGCCCTCGCTGTACACGAGCCTCAAGCGCCTGGAGGGGCAGGGGCTCGTGGAGAGCTACTGGGGCAACGAGTCCCAGGGCGCCCGACGCAAGTACTACCACATCACCGACCCGGGCCGCGTCGAGCTGACGGAGGCGACCGCGCGCTGGGTCAGGGCACGAAACATCATCGACCGACTTCTCAGGCAGGACGGAGGCACCAAATGAGTGACAGGAGCGACATCCGGATGCACGTCGAGCACCTCTTCGAGGGCCGCACGCTCGACGCCGAGACCATAGAGCTCAAGGAGGAGATCTACGGCAATCTCGTGGCCCGCTACGACGACTACGTGGCCCAGGGGATGAGCGCCGAGGAGGCGTACCGTCGCACCTGTGAGGCCGTGACGAGCGTGGACGACGTCATGGGCGAGAGGGACGACGGGCCCGCGGCGCCAGACGGACCGGAGGCTCCCACGCGCGCG